>CAJWZI010000032.1 GCA_913049615.1 uncultured Alphaproteobacteria bacterium
CGCAATCGCTTTCATAAATTTGACCTCATCCATCGGCTCCCTCAAAAGCAGAGATACGGAGCTAAAGGCATCTTCGTGACTATGGCGATGGTTCGGTCCCTCCGAAGGCGCGCGCCTTCCTGTACCTAAAAGCAATTCCATTGGCACTCGGGCTTGGTGCGCCTGAATGATCGCAGCTTCTGGCGCCTGTTTTGTCAACCATTGTAGGACCTCATTCCGATCATAGTCGTCTAGCAAATCACATTTATTCAGGATGATCAGATCTGCGGCCGCAAGTTGCCGCAAAACAGTATCGCCCACATATTGATCGTCAGCCCTTTCCTCGACCAACTCTGCATCAGCCAGAACTATCACTGCATCCGGCGTCAGGTGGTTGTGCAATACAGCGATATTGGTAATGGGGCGGGGATCAGCGACGCCGCTGGCTTCAACGAGGATATGTTCAGGAGGGTCGTCCTGGCGCACCAGGTTCATTAAGGTCAGGAACAGATCGTCACCAATGGTGCAGCAGATGCAGCCGTTGGCTAATTCTACAGTATCACCCCCGTGATCCGCCAGCAGGTCGCCATCTACCGCTAGGTCTCCAAAATCATTGACCACAACAGCAAAACGCAAGCCCGTTTTCTGGGCCAGCAAGTTGTTCAACAATGTCGTCTTGCCCGCGCCCAGGAAACCGCCAATCACTGTTAACGGGATCGCCATTTAGTTCTCGTCCCGGGCGGAGAAAGTTCTTCCTCCCAAAACCGTCCCCCACACGGGAATATCTTTCAGATCAACCGGTGCGACGGCCGTCGGGTCATCTTCCAAGACGGCAAAATCCGCTCGCTTGCCCACCTCGATGCTGCCGATTTCCTGGTCCATCTTCAGGCTGTAGGCGGCACCCAGGGTGATGGCACGCAGGGCATCGGCGACGGTTATGCGCTCGTTTGGACCCAGCAGATAGCCGGAAGCAGTCAACCGGTTGACCGCGCACCAGGCGGTGAACAACGGACCCAGAGGCGTGACCGGTGCATCGGAATGTATGGCGAAGGGTACGCCCAGGCGGATGGCCGTGGCCGCCGCATTGGCGCGTCGTGCCCGGTCGGGTCCCATGGTCTGTGTGCGATGTTCATCGCCCCAGAAATAGATGTGATTGGAGAATACATTGACACCGATCCCCAAGGCCGCCATGCGGCGATACTGGCTTTCATCCGCCATCTGGCAATGCTGGAGCGTATGCCGGTGGTCACGGCGCGGCGTCTTAGCCAAGGCAGCCTCAATTGCATTTATGGTCACTTCGGACGCTTCATCGCCATTGGTATGAATATGAACCTGGTATCCGGCATCGTGATAGGCCTGAACCATGGTGTAAATCTGATCCGGGCTCGTGTTCCAGATACCATTGGGGGCACCGTTGTAATAGCCGGGCCAGCGCAGACGCCCAGTCATCCCCTGGATGGACCCATCGGTCATTAATTTTACCAGGCCAAAACGTAGTTTATCGTTGTTCAATTTTACCAGCTCAGCCATGCGGGTCACGCCCTGATCGGTCGGTACACTGATACCGGCAAAGGCCGGTGCAATTCGAAAGCGAAAATCGTCATCATTCGTCCAGGCCACAAGGTTTTGTACGAATTCTTCCGACAAACCGTTGTGTAAATCTGTCGCGGTGGTGACGCCGGTCTGACAAGCAAGCCGACCAAAGTTTTCCAATGAAAGCTTTTCGGATGCCTCGGTGTTGTAATCCAGACCAATTGCATTCAGAGCCATCGATTTTGCTGCCGTTTCCTGCAGTTCACCCGTCGGCTCGCCATCGACGTCCTTGGCGATGCCGTCGATGTTTATCGCAGACGTAATATTCGCCGCTGTCAAAACCGAGCGGGATACGTTCAATAAATGCCCGTTGGAATGCAGAACAACAACGTGGCGGGTTGTGGAAACTTTGTCTAGGTCACGGAGGTCCATGCGTCGGCCGCCAAAATAAATGGGGTCAAAACCCCAGGCGACCAGGGGCGCATTATCGTCCGTCATCTCGGCTTCAATCTGAGCCAGTTTGTCTGACACAGCATCGATGCTTTCCAGGCCCTCATAGACCTTGCCGTCCGGCCCCACTCTCGGATGATATCCCGTATAATGGTGGCGCCAGATACTGCCCTGCATAAGATGGCAGTGTCCCTCAACAAAGCCAGGCATTAACACCTTGTCGGCGAAGCGGTCGTCAATAACATAGTCACCCCAGCCGGTGACGTCGTCGAGGGAGCCTACCCCGAGAATACGGCCGTCCCGTACCGCAACATGAGTCGCCACGGCCTGATAGCTATTCATGGTGATAATTTTGCGCGTGAGAAAGACCGTAATGTCGGACACAGGCGAAGCTCCTATCCATGCCAGGGTTGCAACAAATTCCATAACTTTTCGACGGCGAGCAGCCAGTCGTCCAGGCCCCGTTGGCGCGGTTCCAGGATAAGGGCATCGACGCCGGAGGTGGCATACCCATCCGCCATTTCCTTCAAGGCATTCTGGTCATCCTCCAATGGGTCCCAGAAAAGGCGCATTGAAACGACAAAATCCTTGCCGCGGGCGGCACGCAGATCCTTGACAATGGGGTCAATCTGATCGATTGGCACGCGGGTGCCATGCCAACCGTCGCCTAGAGCCTTGGCACGGCGCAAGGCCGGTTTGGAATTGCCGCCGACCCAGATGGGGATCTTGCGTTCCGGTTGGGGTAAGGCACGAATGCCATCCAGGGCTGCGGTCACAGTGGTGGGTCGATAGGAAATGGGATCCTCGCCCCAGCAGGCTCGAAGGATGTTGATGATATCGTCAGTTCGGGCGCCCCGATCATGGAAGGGTACGCCCATGGCGTCGAATTCTGCTTCCATCCAGCCCACGCCGGCGCCCAGGATCAACCTTCCATCGCTCAACAAATCCAGGGTCGCCAGTTCCTTGGCTAGGTGCGCCGGAATGCGTAAAGGCAATACCAACACAGAAGTTCCCAGTTCCACTCGGCTTGTGGCCGCCGCCGCCCAGGTCAAGGTGATCAACGGCTCATAAAAACTTTTCGAAGGCGGATAGGGGGCATCATGTGGGATCGCCAGATGATCATTCACCCAGATATTGTCATAGCCCAAATCCTCGGCCTGGCGGGCGCCGCGACGGACGGCTTCGGGCCCAGCCTTGCGGCCGATTTGGGGAATGTGAATGCCCAATTTCATGAAGTAATCCTTCTTGTGCCAGAGTGGCGAGGCTGTTGTAATGTTCCGAGTATAGGAGAAATGGCGCCATGGTCCGAGAGCTTATGAACCCTTGTGGCATTGTTGCCAGCGAGGACGTGCCCCTTGCATCACGCGGCATGCATGACGGCCCGACGGTTATCGGTCTATTCTCAAATCAAAAAGCCAATGCGGATTTGTTCCTGGATAATATCCAGGCTTTGTTGTCCGATCGATTCAATGATGTGGAATTCCTCCGCGGTCGAAAATCGGCCTCTGTGCCGGCGGAATTCTCTGATGAGTTTTTAAATCGCTGCCATATGGTGGCGGCCGCCTTTGGCGATTGAGGCTCATGCACGTCGTGGTGTATCCATGACAGCATCAAGTTGGAGAAGCTGGGCATCCCCACCGCCACAGTCTGCAGTGATGAGTTTTACAGCCTTGGCAAGGCGGAAGCTCAATGTCTAGGCGTGCCCGGCCTACCCATTGCGGTGGTGCCACACCCGGTCGCAAAATTATTGCCTGATGAAGTGGCCGGCCTTGCCCGTGACGTGGTGGATGAAATTTATCGTCTGTGGCATGAGGATGCGGACCATCTGCGCGCGGAGTTCATAGAAAAACAGCCGCTCGCAAAACAACAAATGCGATACAAGTCATTGTTCGAAGGGAATTATACCGCCCCTAACGCACCTGAACGTATGAATGGCCCAGACGATTTAGACGGCGTTAATCGCCTGTTCTATAGTAGAGGGTGGACCGACGGCCTCCCCATCATCCCGCCCACGCCGGCACGATACGAAAAGATGCTGAGCGGTACGAATTTTGATGAAAATCAGCTGTTATCCTTGATCGAGCCCCGTCAAGGCAAAGCTACTGTTGGTAAGGTGGCAGTCAATGCGGTCATGTCGGGCTGTCTGCCGGAACATCTGCCGGTGTTGGTGGCTGCCGCCAATGCCCTGGGCAATTCGGATCTGAACCTCAAAGCCCTGAATACAACCACACACCCTTGTGCGGTCCTGGCTATAATCAGCGGCCCCATTGTAGAAGAAATCGATATTAACAGCACCTACAACGCCCTTGGCCAGGGCAGCCTGGCTAATGCCACGATTGGTCGCGCCGTTAGATCGATGCTGTTGAATATTGGTGGGGGCACGCCCGGGATCCTGGACCGGGCCACTATGGGCTCCCCAGCCAAATTTAGCTTCTGCTTTGGTGAAAGAGCTGACGAAAGCCCATGGGGCGAAACTCTGGCCATGGAACGCGGTTTTGCCCCGGATCAAAATACTGTCACCCTGTGTGGGGTCGAGGGGCCGCACAATGTGAATGACCACTACGGCAAGACGGCCGAGGAAATCTTGCTGACAGTGGGCGGTACCATGGCGCAGCCTGGGCTGAATAACAGTTATCTGGGTGGCGAAATTATGGTGGTTTTGGGACCAGAACATGCCGAGATCATTGCCAAGGACGGCTTTTCTAAATCTGATGTCCGAAATTTCCTAATGGAACATGCTCGGATACCGGCCCATGCTCTGTCTGATCCGCAACGCGATATCATGCGCCAAATTGTGCCGGATCGCCTTTTGAACAACGGCAAGGGCGACGCCCTGATTGTCACCTCTCATGATGAAATTCTATTGATGGTGGCTGGTGGCGCGGGTCGCCATTCGGCGATTATTCCCTCGTTCGGCAACACCAGGGCGGTGACCGAGATTATTGGATGAGACTTGTGGGCGCCTGAATATGTGTGCCTAGGATGACATGTCAATTACAATGGCCCGGCCAAAGACAATCATGGCTACTGCCCATGTTGTTTCAGACATCAGGACTTTTGCGAACTAAGTATCCTTTTCAGTGCGGTTGGATGTGAGCACAGGCCAATTCTGGGGCAATCTCAACAGTACCAGAGGAATAATTTTATAAATTGTCTCATTGGTCATAGGCTTATAAAGCCTTAACGATGTCGTCGATCATTTTCTTCGCGTCGGCGAACAGCATCATGGTGTTGTCGGCATAGAACAACTCGTTATCGATGCCAGCATAGCCGGGCGAAAGGCTGCGCTTGACGAACAGGCAGGTTCGGGCTCGATCCACGTCCAGGATCGGCATGCCGGCGATAGGGGAGTTTGGCTCGTGCGCCGCCGGGTTAGTAACGTCGTTAGCTCCGATGACGAAGGCCACGTCGGTATTGGCAAAATCGGAGTTAATCTCCTCTAATTCGAACACTTCGTCATACGAGACATTCGCCTCGGCCAATAGCACATTCATATGACCGGGCATGCGTCCAGCCACGGGGTGGATGGCGTAAGTCACCTTGACCCCATGCTCTTTGAGCAAATTGCCCATGTCGCGCACAGAATGCTGGGCCTGCGCTACAGCGAGACCGTAGCCGGGCACAATGATAACGGACGAGGCATTCTTCATGATATAGGCCGCATCGTCTGCGCTGCCCGCCTTCACGGGCTTGTCACTATTGGTTCCAGCCGCGACAGCGTCACCGCCAAATCCACCAAGCAGAACTGAGATGAAGGAACGATTCATAGCCTTGCACATGATGTAGGATAGAATCGCACCGGACGAACCCACCAGGGCCCCAGTGATGATCAGGGCGGTGTTTTCCAATGTGAAACCGATGCCGGCTGCTGCCCAGCCCGAATAACTGTTAAGCATCGAAACAATCACCGGCATATCCGCTCCGCCGATGGGAATGATTAGCAAAAGGCCCAGCACAAAGGCCAGTACGGTCATGGCCCAAAACCATTCAGCCGCCGGCTCGATTGTGAACAGAACAACCAGAATGATAATTGCCGCGCCTATGGCAGAGTTGAGGGCGTGCTGGCCTGGAAAGACGATGGGGTTGCCTGTGACAACACCCTGCAGCTTGCCAAAGGCGATGATGGAGCCAGAAAAGGTGATGGCGCCGATCACGACGCCAATTCCCATTTCAATCCGGCTGGCCAGCTTTAGTAACCCGTCGTCGCCGGCGATGTCGTAGGCACCAGGGTTGTAGAATGCCGCCGCTGCTACCAGAACGGCGGCTAACCCCACCAGACTGTGGAAGGCCGCAACTAGCTGCGGCATGTCGGTCATGGCAATGCGTCGGGCGATAATGGCGCCGATCGCGCCGCCCACGACCATCGCGCCCAAAATCCATTCGTAGGAGACAACGTCGGGATTGATCACCGTTGCAACCACGGCGATGGCCATGCCGATCATGCCGTAGATATTGCCGCTGCGGGCACTTTCGGGCGATGACAGGCCTCGCAGAGCCATAACGAACAGGACCGAGGCGATCAAATATGCCAAGGCCGTCAGATTTGCGGACATGACCGGGCGCCCCTATTGCTTTTTTTTGTACATGGCCAGCATTCGCTGGGTCACAAAAAAGCCGCCGAATATATTCACGGCGGCCAATCCGATGGCGATCACTCCTAAGATCTTGGACAGTGTCATGTCCTCTGGTCCGGCCGCGATTAAGGCGCCGACGATGATAACTGAGGAAATCGCGTTAGTTACGCTCATCAATGGTGTATGAAGGGCTGCTGTGACTGACCAGACCACGTAATAGCCCACAAAAATTGCCAGGACGAAAATCGCCAGGCGGTAAATAAAAGGATCAATGTTATTGGCCACGTCCATGGACGTTTATTCCTTCGCACTCAACATGGGATGAACAACAGCGCCATCCTTGGTCAGGCAGACGCCGGAAACTGTTTCGTCCTCGAAATTAAAGGATACGCCACCATTTTCGCTATCAATATGTGGCGAAAGAAAATTGAATAGATTGCGGGCATACAGTTCCGAGGCGTCAGCCGCGACCCGAGCCGGAAAATTAGCATGTCCAATAATCTTAATACCTTTCACATCCTTAACCACGCCCATTTCTGATAAGGCGCAATTGCCACCATTCTCTACTGCCAGATCGACGATAACAGAGCCCGGTTTCATGGATGCTACCATGGTCTCATCCACCAAGACCGGAGCCGCTTGGCCGGGGATCAGCGCCGTACAGATGACGATATCCTGTTTGGAGATGGTTTCCGAGATTAGGGCCGCCTGCTTCTTCTGATATTCCTCGCTCATTTGCTTGGCGTAGCCAGCTTCAGTTTCGGCTTGGGCGCTTTCCTCGTCATCGACCATTACAAATTTGGCGCCCAGGCTTTCCACTTGCTCTTTTGCCGCAGGACGTACATCGGTAGCGGAGACTACCGCCCCCAACCGTCGGGCCGTGGCGATAGCCTGCAGTCCTGCCACCCCAGCGCCCATGACAAAGACCTTGGCTGGCGTAATGGTACCCGCTGCCGTCATCATCATTGGCAGGGCACGGCCGAATTCTTCGGTCGCATCTAGCACGGATTTGTAGCCAGCTAAATTGGCCTGACTAGACAACACGTCCATGCTTTGCGCTCGGGTGATGCGAGGCATCAATTCCATGGCGAAGGTATCGATGCCCGCTTCCGCATAGACTTCACAGTCGGCACGCCGGATAAGAGGGTTCAGCATAGCGATCAGCACCTGCCCTGATTTCATATAGGCTAACTCATTATTCCTATCCGCCTCATCCATAATCGGACGACGTACCTTCAGGATCACATCCGCGCCGTCGAGCGTGCCGGCCGCATCCGGGGCGATCGTAGCACCAGACTGCTGATAATCCGTGTCGGAAATATAGGCGCCTGCTCCGGCATCAGCCTCAACCACCACTTCAACACCAAGCCCCACGAACTTCTTAACGGTTTCCGGCGTTGCCGCCACCCGCCGCTCGCCGGTTCGCCGTTCTTTTAATACGGCAATCTTCATATATTTAACCCTGAAAGGGAGTGCAGAACGTTCAGAAGAATGCGCGGAATATAGCAAGTCAAGCGCATCAAGCAACGTATCGATTATCTCTAACAATATAAATTTTTATGGATAATGAACTTTTCACGCGGTTCTGGAGAGAAAGTCCGGTGCACAATCGGCCCCAATATGGGGCACAGCGATGATTCGATTTGGTCACGCAGTGCAAGGCCAGCATCAAGGCTACAAACAAAATTAGCGGTGCCTTCTCAAAATAGCGCTTCACGTCTGTGTATTTGGTTCTCGAGTGCACCGAACATTGTTTGATTAAACGAAGAAGGATCCTCATGCCTCGACGATATCCCTGCTTTCCGACACGCTATTGCGCACATTGCCGGAAGTGTATCGCGTAGGACTGGGCGTAGGGTCTGCAGGTTTCGGCCCGGTCAGGGCATGTCCAGATTGAATTTCTTGAGCAAGCGCTTTTGTTTTTTCCGCATCTTTTCGAGATCAAATTCATCGATCAAATCATGGAACTGGCGGAACCAGTTCACTTCGGCGTTAAGATGCATAAAGACACCTCCCAGGCCAATGGCGGCCCGGTCCATGAAGACGAATTCCTGGGGCAGACGGACGCCGCCCAACTCGCGCAGACCGCGATGGACCTTTTCCGCGACATCTCTCCCATAGACACCAGATTCGTTGTCTTCGCGGATGCGCCGGCTGCGGTTTTCCAAAAGTGGGCCATAGACGAAATTGGCCCACAAATTCAAAGTTTCAATCACATCCTTGTTTAGATCCATGAAGCCCCAGGTTTCATAGGCATGCACTGCCAACTCCTGATTATTGTCGCGTAAAGCGCGGTAGAGATCGATTACGCCTTGAACGAACTTCGCCTCGAACACCCGGACGCAGCCAAAATCCAGCAAATTTACGTCCAGGTCCGGTCGGACAGAGTAGTTTCCAAGATGCGGATCGCCATGTATCACTCCGGTGCTATATAATGGTACGTACCAGGCGCGAAACATGTTCAAGGCAATAGTGTTGCGGGTTTCCAGATCGGCCTCGCGGAATTCCAGTAACGGCTGGCCACCAAGCCAGTTCATGGTCAGAAGACGCCTAGTGGATAGATTTTGCATAACCTTGGGCACATGTATGTTTTTTTCACCCTTGAGTATTTCGGCGAACAGGCCCATGTGCCGGCCTTCTCGGTCGTAGTCTAGCTCCTCCCGCAAACGCTCGCTGATTTCCTTGTGCACATTGGTGGTATCGATGGTGCGGTCATAACGCTGATAGACGGAGAATATTAGTTTGAGTTGCGCCAGGTCAGCTTCCACCGCTGAATTCATGTCAGGGTACTGTAATTTACAAGCCAGATTGACCCCATCCAATACCGCCCGATGAACTTGACCCAACGAGGCTGCGGCGGCGGCCTGATGTTCGAAGTTTTCAAAACAATTCTGCCAGTCGGAGCCCAGTTCCGAAGCCATGCGTCGCTTGACGAATAGCCAGCCCATAGCTGGGGCATTCGATTGCAACTGGATCAATTCCTGAACGTATTCCTGCGGCAGCGCTTCGGGAATTGTGGCAAGGATTTGCGCCACTTTCATCAATGGGCCCTTCAGGCCACCAAGGGCATTTTTCAAATCTTTGGCATGGGCTGGCCGGTCGATGGAGAATCCAAAAACACGGTCGCCAGCCAGGCGGGCTGCTAGGCCACCTACGGCCGTACCAACCTTGGCATACCGGCGCATACGACCCGTGACGCTGTCGCCCTCGCCATCTCTTGTTTGGTCTTTACTCATGACGCATTTTCAGGGCAGCGCCTCTAGCTCATCGACGAATCCCTCTATCACGCCCAATCCTTGTTGCCAAAACAGAGGATCGGTCGCATCCAACTCGAATGGAGCCAGCAATTCCTTGTGCCGCAAGGTACCGCCTGCAC
>CAJWZI010000033.1 GCA_913049615.1 uncultured Alphaproteobacteria bacterium
ATCCCCGGACGCGACGACCAAATGCTGCCCGGCCTCGATAGTGCCGCTGAATTCAAAATTGCGTTCGTCAATCCTCTTGAACGGAGTAGCCGCGCCATCAACCAATAGGCGAGGCACGGTTGCGCCCCCGAATACGCGTAACATGAGGGTACTTCCTTGGGCGGCAGCTACCGGTTCGGTGCTATTTGGATCCAGCTTCAGCGGTGGCAGAGCCGTATACTCAGGCGGGGTCAGCCAGGCCTCCAACTCGGCGGGCGCGTTCCGAGTGGCGCTGAAATCTGGTGTAAATGCGCGAGCAATACGTTCATCGGCCTCCAAACCGCCAACAAATAAACCCGCCACCAGCAGCAAATAGACCACGGCCCGGCCAGCCCATGGATCGAACAGCGGCAGTCCCGGACGAGGCAGACCTACACGCAGATCACGCAAACTAGCCTTGGCACGGCGTTGATGTATCCGCCAAATTACTGCTGCCTGGGCGTCATGAGCATTGGTCAGGCGATCGTCCATCGTGCTCAAGGGGCGATGAGGCAAATCGCTGTGCGTTTCCAAGCGCCGGATGACGCTATCACGGTCCGGATTGCACCAATGGGTAATAGCGAACCAAATGGCGCCTGCCGACAGCAGAATGAACACGGCCAACAGTGCAATGTGCAACCAGGGCGACAAGAGCAATGGAAATTCCAACAACCCCAAGGCCAGAAACAGACCCACCGTACAGATCAGGGGCAACAAAGACTTCCAAGCGTTTTCCCAGACCAGCACCAGCCACGTCGCGGCCTGAACATACTGTATACGGTCGGGTAGCCTCATAAGCTATTCCATAGTCAATCCCACCATGGAGGAGGACAATCCAAGTCGATCATATCCTGGATTTTTTGCCGGGGGCGGACCACAGCGTACTGATCGGCCCGCACCATCACTTCGGCCACCAGGGGCCGACTATTGTACGTCGATGCCATTACCGCACCATACGCCCCTGCACTACGCAACGCGATCAAATCACCGGCAGCTAACGTCGGTAATTCTCGGCCCTTGGCCAGAGCGTCCCCGGTCTCGCAAATGGGGCCAACCACGTCCGCCGGGCTCAACACCGCATCTGGCGCAGCCTGTGCCACGGGCAAGATGTCATGCCAGCTGTCGTACATTGCGGGTCGGATCAGATCATTCATAGCGGCATCGATAATGACAAAACGACGTCCTTCATGCTTTTCATGGATGACCTTGGCAACCAAGATGCCAGCATTTCCCACTAGTACCCGACCCGGCTCCAGCACCAAGTCAAGATTCCGATTGGCTGTCATGCGCTTGACCATGCGGCCGTATTCGGCCGGTGTCGGCGGGGTTTCATCGGCATACGGAATGCCCAAGCCACCACCCAGGTTGCAGCGCTGGATGTCATGGCCCGCCGCGCGCAATTGGTCAATCAATTCGAGAGCCCGTTCGAAGGATTCTTCAAAAGGCGCCAGGTCGACTATCTGCGAACCGATATGAATGGCTACCCCGAGCATAGTTAAACCCGGCAGGCGCGCGCCTAAATCAAAGACGTCCATAGCCCGGTCAATTGGGATTCCGAATTTGTTCTGTTTGCGGCCGGTAGTTATCTTCTCATGGGTGCCAGCATCCACGTCCGGATTGACTCGAATAGATACGGGCGCCACCTTTCCCATCTCTGTTGCAACGGCGCTAAGCAGGCGCAATTCCGGTTCACTCTCCACATTGAACTGATAGATGCCAGCTTTAAGGGCCTGAACTAGTTCCGCCTCCGTCTTGCCAGGTCCAGCAAACACTACATCTCTTGGCTTGGCCCCCGCTGCCAGGGCCCGCTGCAATTCGCCGCCGGAAATCACGTCCGCACCCGCGCCCAACTCCAGCATGGTGCGGATTACAGCTTGATTAGAATTGGCCTTGACGGCGTAACAAACCTTAGCTCCCGTGCCGGCCAGGGATTCAATCAAGACCCGGTAATGGCGGGTCATGGTAGCCGTAGAATAACAATAAAAAGGTGTGCCCACAGTAGCGGCAATTTCCGGGACAGGCACTTCCTCGGCATGCAATACGCCGTTCCGGTAAAGGAAATGATCCATGCCTATGACCGCCCCTTCTTCTTGAGTTTATCCCGGTCCGTGCGCTTTCCGGTGCTGCCGTCGAGCCGCTTTGGTGGCCCCTTCTTGCCGCAAGCCAACAAACCCGCAAGCGCAAGAGCCAGGATAAGGCCGCGCCGAGTCATAACCGGGCCCGCGCCTCTGCGATGGCTGCGCGCACCTGGCTGGGTGCCGTGCCACCTAGGGACGTCCGTGAGGCGACGGAATTTGCTGCACCCAGTACCTCAAACACAGCATCAGTAATGCCGCTTTCGATCGTCTGCATATCTAACAAGCTTAGACCATCCAAATCGACGGCCCTGGCCTCCGCTAATTTCACCAAACTACCGGTAACATGATGGGCCCGCCGGAACGGCAGCCCTAATTCACGAACCAGCCAGTCCGCCAAATCGGTGGCGGTGGCATATCCTTGTCCTGCCGCAGACGCCATGACCTCCCTGTTAGCTGACAGATCTCGGATCATCCCTGTCGTGGCGAGCACCGTCAGCGTCAAGGTGTCAGCCACTTCAAAAACCGGTTCCTTGTCCTCCTGCATGTCCTTGGAATAAGACATCGGCAGGCCTTTCATGACCACCAAAAGTGCGTTCAGATCGCCGATTACCCGACCAGTCTTTGCGCGGACAAGTTCAGCGGCGTCGGGGTTGCGTTTTTGCGGCATGATGGAGGACCCGGTAGTGTAGCCATCTCCCAGATCTATAAATCTGAACTGGGCGGATGACCAGTTGACGATTTCCTCCGCCAGACGGGACAAATGAATAGACAATATGGACGCGGCAGCTAGATATTCCAAGGCGAAGTCACGAGCGGCAACGGCATCCATCGAATTAGCGACGGGCCTGTCAAAACCTAAATCCTGAGCCGTGGCCTGGCGGTCGATGGGAAACGAAGTCCCAGCTAGCGCCGCCGCGCCGAGCGGGCATTCGTTCAGACGACCACGACAATCCTTGAAGCGACCGCGATCACGACTCACCATTTCTACATAGGCCATCAGATGATGGCCAAAAGTTACCGGTTGAGCGATCTGTAGATGCGTAAAGCCGGGCATCACAGCATCGGCATATTCCTCAGCCCGGTCCAGCAATGCCGTTTGCAGATCCCGCAAGGCTGGTTCCAGGGCATCGATTTCATCCCGCAGCCATAGCCGGAAATCCAAGGCAACCTGATCGTTGCGACTACGTCCCGTATGTAGTCGACCGGCGGGTTCACCGATGATTTCATATAGCCGAGCCTCCACATGCATGTGAATGTCTTCCTTGGCGGCGTCATATTCAAAGTCGCCCTCAGTAATTTCCCGTTCAACCTGATCAAGGCCCTTCAAGATCGCGAGACCGTCCGCTTCGGTTAGAATTCCCTGAGCGACCAACATGGTACAATGTGCACGGCTGCCGGCGATGTCTTGGCGGTAGAGGCGACGGTCGAAAAAGATCGACGCGTTAACCCGCTGCATGATATCCGAAGTGCCACCTTCAAATCGTCCACCCCATAGGGCGTTAGTGTCACTGCTATTTTTGTCTTCGGACCGCGTGTCGGTCATCTAAATGCTCCCGCCCCACGAGGAGGCCATGGCTCGAGAAAAGTATAAATCCGTGATCCCGGTTTTCGTCGCACTTGGTGTATGTCTGGCTCTGTTCACGGCGCAAGTAATAGCGCAATCCGGTCATGCTGGCGACCTGTCGAAGCAGATAACAGGAGCGATGGCCAAATTTACCGCCTCGGACGAACCGCAGCAAATACCAGCAATTAATTTTCACAACGAACAAGGGCAGAAGATCGATCTATCCGCCATGGCCGGGAAAGTGGTCCTAATCAATTTCTGGGCTACGTGGTGCGGCCCTTGCCGCCGGGAGATGAAGGACCTGGACGAGTTGCAGGCCCAGTTGGGCGGATCTGAATTTATGGTAGTGGCCCTGTCGTCAGACCGTAAGGGCATACCCGCCGTGCGCAAATTTTATGATGACAATGGCATCAAACACCTGTTGGCCTATAATGACAAATCTGGCAAGGCGCAACGCACGATGCGCGTCTTTGGCCTACCTACAACCTTGTTGCTGGACCGGCGGAGACGCGAATTGGGCCGCCTGGTGGGCTCGGCGAAATGGAGCAGCCCAGAAGCCGTGGAACTGATCAGGGCAGCGATAGAGCGGGCAGGCGGTTAACAGACTTTCCGAATTCGCCGCCCTGTTCTAAATTGCCGGCTCAATAATGGTGGAGTTGACCGATATGATCATCGACCAAGTCGGTAAGGATTTCTTTTCCGAGCAAGGCTACATTCACATTCCCGGTTTGTTGAATACGGAAAAACTGCGTGCGGCTCAGACGGAAATCGACAGAATTGTCCAGGCCGCTCGTGGTATTGAAGGACACGATGCAGTCTATGACTTAGAGGCCAGTCATAGGCCCGATAATCCCCGCGTGCGTCGAATTAAGACACCGCATATACATTTTCCATATTTCGAAGAGTTGGCCCGGGATCGGACGGTCACTGACCCAGTGGCGGAACTGATCGGGGAAAATATTCGGCTCTACGGTGGTAAAATCAATATTAAGGCGGCTGGCTATGGCGCGCCGGTAGAATGGCATCAGGATTGGGCCTTCTACCCCCACACCAATGATGATGTTGTGACGGTTGGAATTCTGATCGACGACATGGATTCAAACAATAGCCCCTTGTGCATCATGGCCGGGTCCCACAAAGGGCCTATTTTTGACCATCATGCCGACGGAGCCTTTTGCGGGGCTTTGGACCTGAATGCCAATAATCTAGATTTTAGCCAGGCCGTGCCGTTGAAGGGTAAGGCCGGAGATATGTTGATATTTCATTCTCGCTGTGTACACGGTTCAACCAGTAACCAATCCAACCGGCAAAGGCGTTTGTTGATCTGGGAAATGACTGCCGCCGACGCCTGGCCCTTAGCCGGATTACGTGATGGTTACGACGAATTTCAACGGTGGATAATCCGGGGCGAGGGCGGCCTCGTTCCGCGTATTCGCGACGTGCCTGTTCGAATGCCCTACCCCCTGGCCGTGCACGGTGGATCGATCTATGAAAATCAGCGTGGCATGCATAAGAAATACTTTGAACATAACGTGGCCGCTGTGACCTAAGCTTATTTCGGGTCAGAAATAGTGTCTACGGTGCTTGGAACCAATTAGTGCATCACGGCCAAATGGAATCAGTAAACTTCCGGGCAAGCATACTAAAAATACAGATCTATAGATGACCGCGTAACAAAAGCTCCTTTACACAACGCAAATTGGCGAATAATTCGTTCACGATTAACCGGCTTTGTACCTATATGATCACCGGGCGATACGTCGTCCGACGCATTGAGGGGACGTGAAATATTGTTAAACAAAAGATTTGGAAAGGCAATCAGGCCGTCTATATCACCGCCGCTGACAAGAACTGGCCTGACGTCCTGAACTAAAATATTTTTTCTCGAGCGCCAATGGTTAGTAGAATTGGCTGACAGGCTGCCCACGTCGGAAATGTTAAAACATAGTAGGACATAACACTTCTAGGTAATCGCGGCCACGGAAGCAAGAACTAGGCTGGCAGCCCTAGCTTGTTTTCATCTGGCCGTGTGCTTCCGCCCAGAATGTCGTCACGTAGCGCAATTAGCGGGTGGGGCGATCGTCGTCGGGAGCGAAAACATCCTAAACCGATCAACCCCAACCTCTAGCCTCCGGGATCCCCTGCCTATTCGCAAGTCGCCTTGAGGAGCGGGACAACCTTGGTAGCGAAATTTTCCAGGGATGCTGCCATATCCGCCGGCCGCAACCCCGGCGGAACTGCCCAGGTGACCAAATCGGTTATGCCATTTTCCCGAATAAATCGGGTCAGTTCGGCAACGCAATAGTCGACATCACCAACCACCCAATTTTGGCTAATCCGTTCGCGGTCCTGATCTGGCGGAGCGCTTCGGCCTGCAGCCGCGAAAGCGCTGCCGTAGTATTCCATGCGCCGCCGCTCTGCCGCCCTTACCCGAGGCCAGTCAACATCCTTATCGTCCGTCACAAAGCACGGTTTGATAATACCGATACGATACTCATCGGGATTTCGGCCAGCGTTCATCAATTCATCACGCCATACCTGGATGGTAGTGTCGAACGGTCCTTGGGGCAGCAAATGGGCGTCGAAACGTGCGGCACGCCGAGCGCCGGCGACAGAGGAGGCCGCCACCCACAGAGGTGGTCCGCCAGGCTGAATGTAATCAGGTTTGATATTCACATCGTGGACTTGATAACGCTCACCCTCAAAACTAAACGGCTTGCCGGCAAAACAACGCGTAAGTATTTCTAGGCCCTCATCAGTATGAGAAACCCTTTGTTTCAAGGGAATGCCATAGCCATCGAAATCCCAGGGCACATAGCCCAGGCCAATGCCAAGCTCGATACGCCCACCGCTAAGGTTATCGACCACTGCCAAATCCTCGGCCAATCGCACGGGCTGATAAAGCGGCAGGATCGATATGTCGGAAGAAAATCGGACATTTTTAGTACGAGCGGCCATAGCCGCCGCTACGGGGATCCAAGACGGTAAATAGCCATCATCGACAAAATGATGCTCCGTGAACCAAATTAGGTCGAGTCCAAGATTTTCTAGCCAGACCGCCTGCTCCATGAGTTCGCTGTAGAAGGTTTTATTATCGACACCAGAACCGACAGGGTTGCGAAAATCATAAACAACGCCAATTCGTAGATTAGGTTTCATGGTGGTTTCCTAAAAATCGGTGTTCTGTCACGCACGGGGGCCAGCAGTGACCAATTGCCCTGGTCAACCTCGAACCCTCTCGGGTACGGCGCGCGGGGTTCCATATTCAACAATCGCATAACACGGCTATCCCGGTAATAGCATTGCACCGTCAATGTCGCGAAAAGGTCCGCCGCCCCCACGTGAGTACGTCGAAATGATTCGACAATGGCAGTGCGTTCCCTGATCTCTGAGCCGCTAAAATCATTTCCCACCTCATCATACGCCACGGCATCAAGGGCAGATAAGGCATCCCGCACTTTCTCCTGTTGCCGTTGCAAGGTATTTACAATGTCTGCAAAGATCTGAGGATCGCTGGCGCTGGGCAAGGCGAGGTCTTCGCTAGCAGGAATGATCATGTCAACAAGAATTAACAAGGCATTAGTTTCGGCAGCAGTGAGCTGTCTATTGCAATCACTCATCCTCAATCCTCAATCGAACAGGGTGGTCAAGCGCTGCTTAATTTGATCGGCGATATAGAGGGCTAGCGCCTGTATTGTGCGTGTAGGATTCACTCCGGCAGAGGTTACAAAGATGCTACCATCGACCACGAAAAGGTTCTTCACGTCGTGGCTACGGCCCCAAGAATTGACGACAGACCTCTTTGGATCCGTTCCCATACGGGCAGTGCCCATCAGATGCCATCCGCCATAACTTATAGGTGCTTGGGACATGATGTCGACGGCACCCGCTGCGCGCAAAACTTCCGACGCCTTGGCGATCGCGTGGTCCATCATGCGAATACTATTTTCGGATAGGGTATAGCTTATGCGGGGGGCGGGAATGCCGTCGGTGTCGGTAAGTTCCGCGTCCAGGGTCACCCGGTTATCTTCCTCTGGCAAGTCCTCGCAAATCGCCACCATACCCGCAATGCGGTTGTAAAGTTTGCGGAAGGCTTCGTGGTGTCCTTCGCCCCAGGGGATGCGGCCCCGAAGTAAACCGGTCAAGGCAGTAGTGACAGGGCCCTGACCGCGATAAATTTCGAAGGTATATCCGCGTGCAAAATTCCGTTGCGGATCGGTTTCATAAAATTCCTGACTGCGGAATATGTTATGCGGCCCGCGATAGCCGTCCATTTCTTCCTCGAACACCCCCAAAATGGAAGCGTAGGGGTGAAACATTAGGTTCCTACCAACCAAGCCACTGCTATTTGCCAAGCCATCGGGGTAGGCGGCAGACTTAGAATTCAACAGGATACGCGGTGTCCCGACGCCATTACAGGCCATGACGACAACGTGGGCTTTTACCGCCTTCTCAACGCCATCTTTGTCGTAATAAAGCGCGCCTGTAGCCCTCCCGTCATCGGCTACAGTAATTTCTCGGACACGACAAAGGGTGCGCAATTCAACACCGGCGCGCATCGCATGAGGCCAATATGTAATATCGGTGCTGGCCTTAGCACCCTGCGCGCAACCGCTAAGGCAGGCGCCTAGATTAACGCATTTATCTCGCCCGTCATAAGGCTGTGTAGCGATGGTCGAATCCGATGGCCACCAGTGCCAGCCCAGCTTGTTGAAGCCTTTTGCCAAGACCTCACCTGATTTCCCTAGAGGCAATGGCTCCATACGCTCTACATTATCGCCGGGATAGGCGGGATCTCCAGCCAGGCCAGAAAGTCCCATCATGCGGTCGTTCTCGGCGTAATAGGGCGTTAAATCCGCATAGTCGATGGGCCAGTCGTCGGCTACACCATCCAGGCTTTTGACTTTGAAGTCGGAAGGATGAAAGCGAGGGAAATGACCAGCGTAGAAGACCGTGCCACCGCCCACACCATTGAAATTTGCCACCTTGATAGGCGAGTCATTCTCTGCGATAGGATAATCCCAATCCAATTGTCGCCGGTTTGGTGATATGGAGAAATCACTGCTGGTACGTGCCTCCCAATCCCGGCCGGTGGAGGGATATTGGGCCGGGTCCATGAAATCGCCCTGTTCCAGACAGACAATCCGCATACGAGTTTCAGCGAGGCTCCAGGCCACAGCCGCGCCGGACGCTCCGGCGCCGATAATCAAGACATCAACCGGTTCTTCACTTTTCATGAAGGGCAAGTTTAGGGGCCTGAGCCCTGATTAGCCAACATTGTTCGTGGTTGCCGCTTGTACCACCGCAATGATATATAGGCGCCGGTCGCTGTACAGCCCGTGACGTTCCAAAATAGTCCAATAAATTCATAGACATATTTGACCATGGCATCTTACCAATACATCTTCACCATGCGCGATCTGCGCAAGGTTTTTCCTGGTGGCCGTGAGGTTCTGAAGGATATTACCTTGGCTTTCCTGCCCGGCGCCAAGATCGGCGTTATCGGCGGTAACGGTGCTGGTAAATCCACCCTCTTACGTATTATGGCGGGTTTGGAAACCGAGTTCTCCGGCGAAGCCTGGGCTGCAGAAGGGATCAAAGTGGGGCTGCTGGCTCAGGAGCCCGAACTGAATCCCAACAAAAATGTGCACGGCAACGTAATGGATGGTGTAAGGACCACCAGGGACCTGTTAGATAAATTCGAAGACGTGAGCGCCCGCTTCGCCGAAGAGTTGAACGACGATGAAATGAACGAACTGATCATAGAACAAGGGGAATTGCAGGAGCAGATCGACGTCCTAGATGCTTGGGATCTCGACCGCCATATTGATATCGCCATGGATGCCCTGCGCTGCCCGCCCGGGGATTCGGACGTGACTAAGCTATCAGGCGGCGAGCAGAGGCGGGTGGCACTGTGCCGACTACTACTGGCAAAACCGGATCTGCTGCTCCTGGATGAACCCACTAACCACTTGGACGCTGAATCCGTAACCTGGCTGGAGCGGCATTTGCACGATTACGCCGGTACCGTAGTGGCTATCACCCATGACCGCTACTTCCTGGATAACGTAGCGGGCTGGATTCTCGAACTAGACCGAGGTCGGGGCATTCCCTACCAGGGCAACTATTCAGGCTGGCTGGTGCAAAAAAAGAAGCGCCTTGAACAAGAAG
>CAJWZI010000034.1 GCA_913049615.1 uncultured Alphaproteobacteria bacterium
TGGCGATTTCGCCAGCTTGGATGTAACACGACGATTGTATTCCTCTGGTTGTTCCACCGTCTTGGTGGGTTCCGAACTTGCTCTCTACCCCGTTCTCTCACAACGATTGGCATGAGCGCTGTCGAAAGTTAAGTTGGCGTGGGACTCACTGCAGCAGCGGACGCATTCACATGGAAGAAAGTTACAGCAAAGGGTTTCCCGTTTCGTGGGACCAAATGCATCGGGACAGTAAGGCCCTGGCTTGGCGCCTGGCCGAGCTAGGTCCCTGGAGCCGAATTATATCGATCACTCGCGGCGGCATGGTGCCAGCTTGCATCGTGGCCCGGGAGCTAGAAGTTCGATTAGTGGATACCATTTGCATCAAGACGTATGACCACCAAGACCGGGCCGAACCTCAGGTCTTGAAAGGTGTATCGGAAGATTGCGAGGATGTTCTGATCATCGATGATTTGGTGGACACCGGAGCCACCGCCAAGGTGGTCCGCACCATGCTGCCCAAGGCACACTTTGCCGCGGTCTATGCCAAACCCGAAGGGCGATCCATGGTTGATACTTTCGTCACCGAAGTCAGCCAAGATACCTGGATCTTCCTGCCCTGGGATACGGAATTGCAGTTCGTCCAACCCATCGCCAACGCCGGGAATTCATGAATTATTTGGCTCAAAGCCCTCGGAAATCTATAACATTTTGAAACTAAAAGACTATTTTTACTAGCCCTTTTCATTTGCAGAATGTTTCATGTATAGGGCCGCATAAAAATGCGCTTGGCGGTCAGCTTTTTACAAAATTAGTTGGCTACACTGATTTTGCAGTGACGCTAACGTCGATCCCTATAATTGAACGCCTCGCGTTAACGCGCCATCCACCACCAAATTAGTCCCCATGATAAATGAAGCGGCAGGGCTGGCTAGAAAAACTACAGCGCGGGCGATCTCTTCTGGATTTGCCATGCGCCCGGTAGGGTTCAGGGCGAGTGCTTGCGCAAAAAAATCTGGATCGCCTTGCTCGATCTGTTGCCAAACGCCGCCATCAAAATAAGTATTCCCGGGAGAGACGGAATTGGCACGAATGCCTTTAACCGCCAATTGGTTGGCTAGGCCTTGAGTGTAGTGGAGCAGGGCTGCCTTGAAGGCACCATATGGACCAGCAGCGAAATCGATTTCACGGCCGGAGACCGAGGAAACTGTGACAATCGAAGCAGCTGTACTCTTTTCCAACCACGGCATTGCCGCTTCAACCATCCGCACCCTGTGCATCATGTCGACTTCAAAACCCTGCAGCCAACTTTCCTCGTCATTATTGATAGCTAACGCGGAAACGTTAGCAACCACAATATCAAGCCCGTCTAGGGAGCCTGCTGCACTTTCCACCCAAGACTTCAAACTAGGCCCATCGGACACATCAAGCGCCTGACCATAAACGGAAACACCGCCTGCCTGTAAGTCAGCGGCGGTAGCCTTTACTTCCCCTTCGTCGCGAGCGCAAATCGCCACGGACGCACCTTCATTTGCCAATAGTCCCGCAACTGCGCGGCCAATGCCCTTGGTACCCCCGCTAACCAACGCCCGCAGTCCCTTTAAACCCAAATCCATTTGCCGACCCCCAATTTAGTTAAATTCGGTGTACATCCATCATAGTATCATCTGCCGGTAGGGGTAATCGCCAAAGCAAGCTCAAACAAGCTGCTAAACCTCTATAGGCGGGGCTTCCCTGTTCCGAAAAGTGACGCTATTTTCCCCTCAAATAAAAAATTGGAGGAATCGAGATGGGCGTGCTTGACGGCAAGGTTATTCTTGTCACCGGTGGCGGCCGCGGCATCGGGCGGGAGCACGCTCTGCTAGCAGCCCGGGAAGGAGCCAAGGTCGTGGTAAATGACCTCGGCGGTTCCATCGCCGGCACCGACGCCGGCGAAGCTGGCCCCGCACAAGAGGTTGCGGACGAGATCAAGGCGGCCGGTGGTGATGCAGTCGCAAATTCCGACAGTGTTGCTGAGATGTCTGGCGCCAAGCACATGTTTGAACAGGCCATGGACAGCTTCAGCGGTCTTAACGGGGTGATCGCGCCGGCGGGAATTTTGCGCGATACAATGTTCCATAAAATGTCGGAAGAAGACTGGGACGCAGTAATCAATGTGCATTTGAAAGGTTCTTTCAACGTTTGCCGCGCCACCATCAACCATTTCCGTAATCAAGAGGACGGCGCCTACGTGTTGTTCACCTCCACCTCTGGCCTGATCGGCAATATCGGCCAGACTAACTATGCCGCTGCCAAAATGGGCATTGTCGGTTTGTCCCGTGTCATCGCCATGGAGAACGAGCGCAAAAACGTGCGCTCCAACATCCTCTCCCCCTCGGCCTGGACCCGGATGATCGGCACTATCCCGATTAAGGATGAAGCGACCGCCAAACGAATTGAATTGACCAAGGCGAGAATGCGCCCTGACCAGATCGCCCCCTTGGGGGTTGCCCTTGTGGCAGACGAGGCCAAGGATCTAACCGGTCAAATCTTTTCAATTCGGGGCAATGAAGTTTACATCTGGAACCAACCCCGTCCGACACGCGGCATCGCCAATACAGAAGGCTGGACACCGTCCACCATGTTGTCGAATGCCTTCCCTGCCTTCCGCGCCAATACCACCGACCTGGGGAATGCGCGTACGGTCTTTACCTCCGACCCCTTATAGAGGCAGAACCGATGGCGATGAATTATGATCATCTAATGTCCTTAAAAATGAAGGACATGAAATTTTCATATAGCGATAGAGAAACAATTCTCTATGCCCTAGGCGTTGGTTTTGGCCGCGACGCCCTGGATAAGAACGAGCTGGCCTTTACCTTCGAAGGGGGCAAATTGAAGACGGTGCCCACTTTGGCAGTGATATTAACCCGCAATAGTTTGCTGGCCAACTGCGGTTGGGACTACAGCAAGGTGCTGCATGGGGAGCAGCGGTTGGAACTATACCGGCCCTTGCCGCCTGAGGGCGATTTGATCGCTGACGGACATGTGTCCGAGGCCTACGACAAGGGTGAAGGAAAAGGCGCCCTTGTGTTAAGCGAAGTAAACGTTCGCCTCAAATCGGATGGAGAGCCGCTGTTTAAGGTTGGCAGCACCATCTTCGCCCGTGGCGACGGTGGCTTTGGCGGACCGGCCGGAAACGGGCCCGCTCCACACCAAGTACCGGAACGCGCTCCTGACGCCAGTTGCATACTGGAAACCAGGGTAGATCAGGCCCTACTGTATCGGCTGAGCGGAGATCGAAATCCACTGCATGCCGATCCAGACTTGGCGCAAAAGGTAGGCTTTCCAGTACCTATCTTGCATGGCCTATGCACCTACGGCACTGCCTGCCGGGCGTTGCTGACAACCATTTGCGATTATGACCACACCATGATCCGTGGATTTGATGTCCGTTTCTCGGCACCTGTCTATCCGGGCGAAACCATCATCACAGATATGTGGCGGGACGGAAACATCGTCGCATTCGAATGCCGTCTGAAGGAACGCGACGTCGTCGTGGTCCGTAACGGCAAATGTACTCTCTCTTCTTAAAGGATTACTCAAATGGCTGACTATGAAGATATTGAAGTAACGCAAACTGGGCATGTGGCGCTGATCGAAATTCAACGACCGCCACACAATTTTTTTGACATTGCCCTGATTGGACAGTTGGCGGATGCGTGCGACGTACTGGACTTGGATGAAAACTGCCGGTCTATCGTTTTAGCGGCGCAGGGCAAGTCATTCTGCGCGGGTGCAAATTTTGGTGATGGCTCGGGCCAGAAAATCATCGACGATGCCAAACCAAAAAAACCGGTGAACCATCTTTACCAAGAGGCCGTGCGCTTGTTCTCATGCAAAAAACCAATGGTCGGCGCCATACAGGGCGCAGCCATCGGCGGCGGGCTGGGACTGGCATTGGTACCTGATTTTCGCGTCACTTGCCCTGAGGGACGGTTCAGCGCCAATTTCACGCGGCTGGGGTTCCATCCCGGTTTTGGCCTGACCCACACTCTGCCCGCCTTGATTGGCCAACAGAACGCTGCGCTGATGATGTATACGGGGCGGCGTGTCAAGGGTGAGGAAGCTGTTGAAATGGGATTGGCCGATAAAATTGTTCCCTTAGACCAATTGCGCAGTTCTGCCATGGAACTTGCTGAGGAAATTGCAATCTCCTCGCCCCTGGGTGTCGTGGAAACCCGTGCCACCCTACGTGCCGGTTTAGCAGACCGAGTCAGGATTGCGACGGACCATGAGTTGAAAGTACAGAATGAACTGCGTCAGACTGAAGACTTCAAGGAAGGCGTCGCGGCGACGGCCGAACGGCGCCCGCCCAATTTTCAGGGCAGGTAGACCATGGATGAAACGCAAGGGCTGGTTCGCGATGCGACGACCCGCATCTTCCAGGATTTTGGCAATCCCCAGACTATAAACAATGCCGAAGACGATGCCTGGCGCGAACACCTTTGGTCGGCCCTGGAGGACGCTGGGCTGACAACCGCTTGGGTGTCCGACGAACTGGGCGGCGCGGGCGCGGGCATCGGTGCGGGATTTGCCGTGCTTCGCGTTGCTGGCGAATTCGCCGCGCCTGTCGCGTTGGCTGAAACCCTGTTGGCGAATTGGTTGCTGGAGCAGGGACGCCTTGTCCTGCCCGGGGGCACCATGTCCGTGGCACCGACCAGGCGACGGGATACTATTTTCTTGACCGAAGGCAAACTCGCAGGCACGGCTGAAATGGTGCCGTTCGGCACCGAAGTTAACCATTTAGCCGTCTTGGCTTCCGGCAAGGTCGCGTTGGTAAATGCTTCGGATTGCGTATTTGGCGGTGGCGTCAATTTGGCCGGAGAGCCTCAGAACAGTATCAACTTCGATGGTGTAACACCAATTGAGACTGGCAACGTAAACGAGGGAATAGATCAAAGGGCCCTGCTTTTGATGGGAGCGGCCGTACGCGCTATGCAAATGGCCGGTGCGTTGCAAGCAGTTTTAGAGATTGCCGTACAATACGCAGAGGAACGTATCGCCTTCGGCCGACCCATTGGCAAGTTTCAGGCGGTACAGCACAACTTGGCCCGGCTGGCCGAGGAAGCAGCGGCCGCTATCGCCATTGCCAATTCCACCGCATACAGCATCGAGAATTTACGATCCTGGGATGACTCGGGACTCTTTCTGGACGTGGCGTCCGCGAAGATCCGGGTGGGCGAAGCTGCTGGACAGGGCAGTGCCATTGGTCATCAGACCTTTGGTGCGATTGGTTTTACGAAGGAACATGTTTTACACCGCTTCGTCCAACGCCTGTGGTCTTGGCGGGATGACTTCGATAACGAGGCAGTTTGGGCCGCTGAATTGGGCCGCCGGGTTGCGTCCAATGGCGGCGATGGCCTATGGCTCGACCTGACTGCAGCCTGAGGAGTAATCATATGTCAGTCGCCATTCAATTCGATCCCATCCGCCTGCCGCCCGAAACCGAGGTCCTACGCGGAGAAGTCAGGCAATTCCTGAAAAATGAGATCGCGGCAGGCACCTTTGATCCCAACGAAGCCGAACGAGATAACGCCGAATTCAGTTTGAATGTCGGTGAAAGAGGTTGGATTGGTATGACTTGGCCGAAAAAATATGGCGGTCAAGAAAGGAGTTTCCTTGAGCGCTACGTGGTGAATGAGGAATTCCTGGTAGCTCGAGCACCCACCCGCCGTCATTTTACCGCCGACCGGCAAAGCGGGCCGGTGTTAATCAAATATGCCTCAGAGGAAATCAAGCAAGACCTACTGCCTCGGATCATCAGGGGCGAATTGTCGTTTTGTATCGGCATGAGCGAACCGGACTCGGGTTCGGACTTATTCGCCGCCAAAACCAGGGCCGAGCACACCGCCGATGGGTGGCTGATCAACGGGCGCAAGTTGTGGACCAGCAGGGCCCATGAATCTGATTATATGATCGGTCTGTTCCGTACATCCGCACCAACCCAGGAAAATCATCGCCACGGTCTATCGCAGTTCCTGGTAGACATGAAAACACCGGGCATTTCGACACGGCCGGTGCTGCATCCAAACGGCAACTACGAGTTCAACGAAGTAATCTTCGAAGATGCATTGTTGCCTCTGGACAATTTGTTGGGTGAGGCGGACATGGCCTGGAAGCAGGCCACTTCGGAATTAGCCTACGAACGCAGCGGGTCTGAACGATTTTTGGAAACTATCCAGGTATTAATGGAACTCGTTGATGTGATCGGTGAAGATCCTGGCTTGAGAGAGGCTGAGGGCCTAGGCCGCCTGGTGGCACAGCTGCATACCCTACGGCGCATGTCTATATCCGTCGCAGGTATGCTGCATGCAGGCAAGGAACCAGTCCTAGAAGCTTCCGTTGTGAAGGATTTGGGCACAATCTGGGAGCAGGCCCTGCCGTCGGTGGCCCGTGATCTGGCTGCATTTGTGGACTGCGATCCTGGCAACCGACTGCGTTTTCAAGAGGTCCTGGCCCGCAACATCACCATTGCGCCGAAGTTGACCATCCAGGGCGGAACCACGGAAGTTCTGCGCGGCATCGTCGCCCGCGGCATCGGCTTGCGTTAGGAACCTACATCATGCCTGATCTGTCAGCCCTTTTGTGGCCGAACGTTATCGCCATCATTTCCGCATCGCCGGATCCACACATCCTGCGCGGCCGTCTGATGTCAGTCATAACCAGCCATGACTACAAGGGAAAGATTTATCCCATCAGCCGCAGTCATGACGAAATCCTTGGCATACGATGCTACAAAAATATTGACGAGGTGCCGGAGCAAGTCGATCTGGCGGTACTTATCATCCCGGCAGAGTTTATTCCGGATACGCTAGTCCGTTGCGGCAAACTAGGCGTCAAGGCCGCACAAATTCTGACTTCCGGCTTTGCCGAGGAAGGCGGTGACAAAGGTGCCGCCGTACAGGCGGAAATCCACGCCATTGCGCAACGCTATAACATGGCGGTCATGGGTCCCAATTCTGAAGGCTTCGCCAACTGTGCCGCCGCCCTGTGCCCTACCTTCAGCCCGGCAGTGGACAATACGGAGCTACCCCTGTTGCCGCCTTGGCGTGATGAAGGGTATATCACTGCAATTGCGCAGAGCGGCGGCATGGGCTTTGCCTTCTACGACCATGGCCGGCCGAAGCAACTACCATTCAATTACATCATCACCACCGGCAACGAGGCCTGCGTGGAAACTCTGGATGTGGTCGACTACCTGCTTGATGACGGCAAGACCGATGTCTTTATCTTATTCATGGAAGACGTAAAAAATGGGAGCCGCATGGCAGAAGTTGGGGAAAAAGCGCTGCGCGCCGGCAAACCCATCATCTTGACCAAGATCGGCACGTCAGAGGCCGGAGCCCGCGCGGCAGCATCACATACTGCTGCCCTGGCGGGAGCACATGAGGCCTACCAAGGTATGTTCCAACGTTACGGCATCATCGAGGGTCACGACACTGTGGAACTAGTGGATATTGCCGCTGCCTTTTCTTACCACGGCCGCAAATTGCCCAAAGGTAACCGCGTCGGCATCTGTACTGCCTCCGGCGGCGGCGGTGGCTGGCTGGCTGATCAATGTGTTGCCGCAGGCCTGGAACTTCCAGAATTGGACGCGACGACCCGTGCCACAATTGACAAATATCTACCGGCTTATGGCACCTCGCAAAACCCTATCGATGCCACTGCCCAGGCCGTGCGCAAAACAGGTTATGGCGGTTTAGCCGCCCTGGCTATTAAATCCCCGGAATTAGATAGCATTATCGTACTTGCCTCCTGCCGCAATCCAGCCGTCCTGAAGCGAGAGCGGGAGGATCTAAAAATATTGGCGCAAGAAGTCGATAAACCAATTCTATTTTGCTCCTACACCCAACCCCACCCCGAAGCAGCAGAAATTTTGAGCCAGGCCGGCTTTCCATTGTTTAGCAACATGCGCAACTGCGCCCGGGCCACAGCGGAACTATCAAAATACCGTCAACACCGAGAAAGGTTCCTCAAGGCGCCTGCTATACAGAGCAATTCGGGCAAGTCGAAGGCGGCCGAAAAATTGGCCGCAAACGGACCGGTACTATGTGAATACCAGGTAAAACCGATCCTTGCCGACTATGGCATAGCCGTCGGCCAAGAGAGTTTGGTAAAAAGTGTAGACGAGGCTGTTGCCCTCGCCAAAGAATTCGGCGGTCCGGTCGCCCTGAAAATTCAATCACCCGAAATTTTGCACAAGACGGAGGCCGGCGGCCTGGCCCTCAACCTTAATGGGGAAGAAGCGGTTCGGGTCGGATATGACCATGTTATGGCGGCAGCAACTGAACATACCCATGGCGTGCTGATACAGGCCATGGCGCCAAGGGGCCTTGAGATGATTATCGGCATCAATTACGACGCCACATTCGGGTCCATGTTAATGCTGGGTTTTGGCGGCATACATGTTGAAGTCAACCCGGACGTCGCCTTTTCACCTGTTCCCCTGGATAGGGACGGTGCCACGGGGCTACTGAACAGACTGGCTGGACGTGCCATCCTCGATGGTGTGCGGGGGGCGGCGCCTGCAGATGTTGATGCGCTTGTAGACCTAGTCGTGAAGCTGTCGCAAATCGCTTCCGACCATGGCGACGATATCGCCGAACTGGACCTAAATCCCGTGGTGGTGCATGAACAAGGCGTCAGCGTGGTCGACGCGTTGCTAGTAAAACGAACATGATGGAAATTCATCTCCATTACGAAGAATTGGCGGGTGAAGGTCCCCATATCATGATGCTGCATGGCATGTTGTCATCGCGGGCGCAATGGGACTTGAACATCGGGGCAATCCAACGCGTCGCTCGCCCGGTACTGGTGGAACTTCTGGCACACGGGCGATCCGCAGCACCGGAGGACCCAGAGGTTTATAGCCCGGAATATTATGTTCGAACGTTCGAAGCGATCCGAGAAAAACTGGGCATTAAACGCTGGTTTTTGTGCGGCCAGTCCTTTGGCGCCAGCCTTACAATGCGCTATGCCTTGCGCCATCCTGACAGAGTTATCGCTCAAATTTTCACAAATTCTTCATCCGCCCTGGCGGGCGAGGAATATCTGAAAACCTATCGCAAAACGGCAGAACAGCGCGCACAGTTGATGGAAAATGGTGGCAAGGAAGGGCTTGAGAACCTGCCTATTTACCCTGGCCGTGCCCGCCGCTTGCCCATCGAAGCACGTGACGCCCTGGTTCGCGATGCGGAATTGCTGCAACCCCGGGGATTGGCGCAAACATTTCGCTATTCCTCGCCCTATCTATCGGTGCGTGAGGAAGCTGCGAATACTACTGTGCCAACTCTGCTGGTTTGCGGCGTAGCAGAAAAAAGGTTCCAACCTAATTTTCAATTCGCCGTGGCCAACATTCCCGATCTAAAGGTGGTCGAGGTGGACGCCGGTCACGCAGTAAACATTGAGGCTGCGGATATCTTCAACGAAGCCGTCGTCGACTGGATCAGAGAACATAGCCTCGACCAACCCGAAGAGGATCATGGAAAGCCCGGATGAAGTCGGCCAAACCGTACAGAAAGGTGCGCCCACAACAGCTTCCCAAAAGAAGGGCCACGCTGAGTGACACTAAATTTACCACCTG
>CAJWZI010000035.1 GCA_913049615.1 uncultured Alphaproteobacteria bacterium
GAAACAAGCTAGATTTCGGCTCCTACGGCTTAAAGGCCACGGGACCGGCGCGGATTACCGGTCGCCAGATTGAGGCAGCCCGACGCGCCATGACCCGGCATATGAAACGTTCAGGCAGACTGTGGATCCGTATTTTCCCTGACGTACCCGTCTCGAAAAAGCCGACCGAAGTGCGTATGGGTAAGGGCAAGGGCTCACCGGAATACTGGATATGCAAGGTTAAGCCTGGCCGCATAATTTTTGAGCTGGAGGGCGTGCCCGCGGATGTGGCCCGAGAGGCCTGCCGTTTGGCTTCGGCCAAGCTGCCAGTCCAGACGCGCTTTGTTGCCCGTCTTGGGGAGATATAGTGATGAAAGCAGAAGAATTGCGTGGCCAGACCAGGGATCAATTGACCGATCAGTTGATTGATCTGTGCAAGGAACAGTTTAACCTGCGTTTCCAAAAGGCTAGCGGCCAGCTGGAGAACACCGCCCGCGTGCGTCAGGTGCGCCGTGATATCGCTCGCATTAAGACGGTTTTAACCCGTATTCAGGCCGACACCCTGGCGTTGTCTTAGGACCAAGGAGAACAGGATGCCCAAACGCATTATGCAAGGCGTCGTGGTCAGCGACAAAAACGATAAGACCATCGTGGTTCGGGTCGAACGGCGCTTTATGCACGCGCAATACAAAAAGGTGATCCGGCGGTCCAAGCGGTTTCACGCCCATGATCCCGAAAACAAATTCAAGATTGGCGATCATGTCCGCATTCGAGAATGCGCGCCGATTTCCAAAAACAAACGATGGGTCGTCCTTGCCGAAGATGCGGCGAGCTAAGAAGGTAGTGGGTAGACAGTCATGATCCAGACAGAAACCATGCTCGAAGTCGCTGATAATTCAGGCGCCCGCCGGGTGCAATGCATCAAGGTACTTGGAGGTTCCAAGCGCAAGTATGCCTCGGTGGGCGATATAATCGTCGTCTCCATTAAGGAGGCAATCCCCCGGGGTCGGGTTAAAAAGGGTGATATTCACAGGGCTGTTGTGGTGCGCACGGCCAAAGAAATTCATCGCACGGACGGCTCTGCGATCCGCTTTGATCGCAATGCTGCCGTCCTGATCAATCCCCAAAATGAGCCCATCGGAACCCGCATTTTCGGCCCGGTTACTCGTGAGCTTCGGGCAAAGAGCCATATGAAAATTATTTCATTGGCGCCAGAGGTGATCTGATGCCGAAGAGGTTCAGATTAAGGAAAGGCGATGACGTGGTGGTTATCTCCGGCCGTGACAAAGGGAAGACGGGTTCAATTCTGCGGGTTATTCGGTCAGAGGACCGCGTGATCGTGGATGGCATCAATATGGTGAAGCGGCACACTCGGCCTAGCCAAAGTCAGCCAGGCGGTATCGTGAACAAGGAAGCGCCGATCCACATTTCCAATGTAGCCTTGGCCGATCCCAAAGACGGTTCAGCAACGAGAGTTGGCTATAAGTTCCTTGAAGACGGTCGCAAGGTTCGCTTCGCCAAGCAGTCGGGGGAAGTGATCGATGTCTAACATACCGCGATTGAAACAGCTATATCGTGACGAATTGCATGGAAACTTGAAGGAAGAATTCGGATTTCAGAATGATCTAGCGGTTCCTCGTTTGGATAAGATCATTCTGAACATGGGTGTCGGTGCCGGCACCGATGATCGTAAGAAGGTTGATGCCGCCTATAATGACATGGTCAAAATCGCGGGTCAAAAACCGGTGATCACTAACGCTAAACGTTCCGTGGCTGTATTCAAGCTTCGTGAAGGCATGCAGATTGGCTGCAAGGTTACCCTACGACGCGACCGCATGTACGAATTTCTGGATCGTTTGATCACTGTGGCCATGCCGCGGATCCGGGATTTTAGGGGCGTTTCGCCGAAAAGTTTCGATGGCCGGGGCAACTATGCACTTGGATTGACCGAACAGCTTATCTTTCCGGAGATCAACTATGACGAAATTGATGAAGTGCGCGGTATGAACGTTGTGATTTGCTCCACGGCGCCCAACGATGATCAAGGCCGGGCTTTGCTAGCCGGGTTCAACATGCCTTTTCAAAGCTGACATCAGGATCAGATCGACGCCGCGAATGGTAGGATTGCAGGTGAAAGTTTCCCTTCGGGGCCTTTCGCATCACAAAGGAAACCAAGAGGTCTAATATGGCCAAGAAGAGCGCCATTGAAAAAAACAAGGCACGTGCCAAGTTAGCGGGTAAGTATATGAGCAGACGTGCTCGTCTGAAAGCGATTGCTTCGGATAAAAACCTCGGCCAGGAAGAGCGCTTTACCGCCCGGCTGAAGTTGGCGCAACTGCCGCGTAACTCGTCGCCAAACCGGGTGCGCAACCGTTGCGAACTGACAGGCCGCTCACGCGGATATTACCGGAAATTCCAATTGTCCCGTATTGCTCTGCGCGAACTGGGATCGCTGGGGCAAATTCCCGGCCTGACAAAGTCGAGTTGGTAGGGAGGGCGCAAAGATGTCAATGACCGATCCGATCGGCGATATGCTGACGCGTATTCGTAACGGCCAGCGCGCGGGCAAGGGGTCAGTGCATTCGCCGGCCTCCCGTCTGCGGGAGCATGTTTTGGAGGTTCTGCAACGCGAAGGTTATATCCGTGGTTATTCCCGTACGGACTACGACAAAGGTAAGCCAGAACTTTCCATCGAGCTTAAATATTACGAAGGCGAGCCGGTGATTCAACAAATCAAACGGGTGTCTACTCCAGGCCGGCGGGTCTATTCCTCGGTCAAGCAATTACCGCACGTGGCCAATGGTCTGGGTATTTCAATTCTGACGACGCCTCACGGCGTTCTTTCGGATACAGAAGCGCGCGAGGCCAACGTGGGCGGTGAAATTATTTGCCAGGTATTTTAGGAGGTAAGGATGTCACGTGTCGGGAGCAAACCGGTGATCGTGCCTGACGGCGTTACAATTATACTTGCAAATCGGGCGCTGACAGCGAAGGGGAAGCTGGGCGAATTGTCCATGTCGATCGTTAATCAGGTTGATATCAACCACGCTGACGACCAGATCGTCATTACTCCGAAAGACGAGAGCAAAACCGCACGCGCTATGTGGGGCATGCAACGCAGTCTGGCGCAGAACATCGTCACCGGCGTTTCGGAAGGTTTCACCAAGGAACTGGAAATCCAGGGCGTCGGCTATCGTGCGGCGCTTCAGGGTAAAATTTTGAAACTTCAACTGGGCCACAGCCACGATATTGATTTCACTATTCCCGATGGCATCGAGATCGAATGCGAACGGCCAACCTCGATCAAGATCAAGGGGATAGACAAACAAAAGGTCGGTCAGGTTGCCGCCGTTATCCGGTCTTATAGGCCGCCGGAGCCCTACAAAGGTAAGGGTGTGCGGTATTTGGGAGAATATGTCTTCCGCAAGGAAGGCAAGAAAAAGTAGGCAAAGATGGGCAATTCCATAGAACGATTTAAAAGCCGCCAACGGCGTAACCGGACGGCTCTCAAGAAGCGCAATTCGGGACGGCCCCGGTTGTCGGTCTTCCGTTCGTCCCAGCATATTTATGTGCAACTGATCGACGACACGGAAGGCCGCACCTTAGCCTCCGCTTCGAGCCTGGAAAAGCAGTTGCGTAATTCCTTGAAGACAGGTGCCGACAAGGAAGCAGCTGCAAAAGTGGGTGCTTTGATTGCTGAACGAGCGAAGAGTACCGGCATCGAGGCGGTGGTGTTTGATCGGGGCGGATATAAATTTCATGGCCGGGTCAAGGCGTTGGCAGATGCCGCGCGTGAAGCCGGCCTGAGCTTCTAGAAAGGCGGGTCGTTATGGCACGTAATGATTTTGGGGATCGAGGTGACAGCGAGTTCGTTGACAAGCTGGTTCACATCAACCGGGTCGCTAAAGTAGTCAAGGGCGGTCGCCGGTTTGGCTTCGCCGCCCTGGTTGTTGTCGGTGATCAAAAGGGCCGGGTTGGATTTGGCCACGGTAAGGCGCGGGAAGTGCCCGAGGCCATTCGCAAGGCCACGGAAATCGCCAAGAAGGGCATGATCCGAGTGCCGTTGCGTGAAGGACGTACCCTGCATCACGACATTTCCGGCCGCCACGGCGCCGGCAAGGTGCTATTGCGAGCGTCACCTCCGGGCACTGGTATCATCGCGGGCGGGCCCATGCGCGCCGTTTTTGAATGCGTTGGCGTTCAGGATGTGGTGACTAAATCCATGGGCTCATCTAATCCATACAATATGGTGCGAGCGACCTTCGAGGCGTTGAAGAAGCAGGTTTCGCCTCGGATGGTGGCAGCCAAGCGTGGAAAGAAGGTTTCGGATATCATCGGTCGGCGGAGCCGGGGCCATGCGGTGGTGAACGAGGCGACCGAGCCGGAAAGGGAAACCGTTGACGCCTAGCTGTTAATGGCGTGATTGACGCCCATATGTGGTCAAGGATCTGGCTGCGCCGCAACTGAGATTTGAGACTAAATTTGGAGCCAAATTGGAAAGCAAACCATGGCGAAAAGAAAGAAAACACTTACCGTGACCCAGATTGGAAGCCCGATAGGGCGGCCGAAATGGCAACGTGCTACTTTGGTTGGCCTTGGTCTGAATAAATTGCACAAGTCCCGCAAGTTGGAAGATACCCCCTCGGTGCGCGGCATGATAAATCGGGTACATCACTTGGTTCGTGTTGAGAATGAGGCTTAAGTCATGAAGCTAAACGAACTGCGCGACAATCCAGGCGCGCGCCATAAATCCAAACGCGTGGGCCGAGGTATCGGCTCTGGTAGAGGAAAGACGGCCGGCAGGGGCAACAATGGCCAAAAATCCCGGTCGGGTGTTGCCATCAAGGGGTTCGAGGGCGGTCAAATGCCCCTGTACCGCCGTTTACCCAAGCGGGGCTTCAACAATATCTTCGCCAAACGCTTTCAGGTTGTTAATTTGGGTCGGCTACAAACAGCGATTGACACTGGCAAGCTTGACGCAGGCAAACCCATTGGCACGGCCGAATTGATCGCTTCTGGTGTGGTGCGCCGGGCTAGAGATGGCGTGCGCCTACTGGGCAAGGGCGAATTGACTACCAATGTAGACATCACGGTGGCAGGCGCATCTGCATCAGCAGTTGAGGCGGTCGAAGCCGCTGGCGGCAAGGTCACGGTGGCGAAGGAAGTAGCGATGGATGATACCGCCGACAAGGGCAGGGACTAACGGCTTCGGCGGGAGAGGCGCCCTAACCGGAATGTGGGGTAGCCTAAAGGACGAACAAAATGGCATCAGCGGCCGAACAACTAGCGGCGAATATCAACTTTGGAGCCTTTTCCAAGGCCACGGAGCTGAAAAAGCGCCTTTGGTTCACCTTGGGTGCCTTGATTGTATATCGCGTCGGCACCTATATACCCATTCCAGGCATTGATCCGGCCGCCCTAGCCGACATTTTCGAACAGCAACGAGGCGGAATTCTGGGCATGTTCGACGTGTTCTCAGGTGGGGCCCTGGGGCGCATGACAATATTTGCCTTGAATATTATGCCGTATATCTCGGCCTCCATTATCATACAGTTGCTGACCACGGTTTCGCCGCACCTAGAACAGCTCAAGAAAGAGGGTGAGCAAGGCCGCAAGAAAATCAATCAATACACCCGCTACGGCACGGTGATCTTGACCGCGCTGCAGGCTTGGGGCATTGCCGCCGGATTGGAGGGCATGACTGCGACGGCGGGGCAGAGCGTGGTACTATCGGCCGGACTGTTTTTCAAGGCGAGCACGGTGATCACCCTGGTGGGAGGTACAATATTCCTGATGTGGCTCGGCGAGCAGATTACGGCCCGTGGCGTGGGTAATGGCATTTCCCTGATCATTTTTGCCGGCATCATAGCCCAATTGCCATCGGCCATTGCCTCCACTCTAGAGCTGGGCCGTACGGGGGCCTTGAACACCCTGTTCATCCTGTTTTTGATCGTATTGGTTATTCTCACCATCACCTTCATAGTCTTTATCGAGCGGGCCCAGCGTCGTATCGTGGTACAATATCCCAAGCGTCAGGTGGGACAGCGAATGTTCGGCGGCGAAAGCACTCATTTGCCGCTGAAACTGAATACTGCCGGCGTGATTCCGCCCATCTTCGCCTCGTCGCTGTTACTGTTGCCGATGACCGTTGCTTCCTTCTCCACACAGGGCGGTCCAGAATGGATTACCACGGTGACCTCCCTGCTGGGGCGGGGACAGCCGCTGTATATGGCGCTCTATATCGGTGGCATCATGTTCTTTTGCTTCTTCTATACCGCTATTGTATTTAATCCAGCCGACACGGCGGATAACCTCAAAAAGTATGGCGGCTTCATACCCGGTATTAGGCCTGGCAAACGTACGGCAGAATATCTTGACTATGTGCTGACCCGGTTGACGGTGGTAGGCGCCGGTTACTTGGCTTTGGTATGCCTGCTGCCGGAAATTCTGATGTCGCAATACGCGGTACCGTTTTATTTTGGTGGCACATCGCTGCTGATTGTAGTCAGCGTTACTATGGACACAGTATCGCAAGTACAATCCCATTTACTAGCCCACCAATACGAAGGTCTTATCAAGAAATCCAAGTTGCGGGGTCGTAACCGGTGAGATTGATACTGTTGGGTCCTCCCGGAGCCGGCAAGGGCACCCAGGCGCAGCATATGGTGAATGCCTACAATATTGCGCAATTATCCACGGGCGATATGCTACGGTCAGCGGTCGCGGCAGGAACCGATATCGGGAAACGGGCCAAGATGGCTATGGATGCCGGTGATCTGGTTTCAGATGATATTCTTGTCTGTATGATTTCCGATCGCGTGAACGAGGATGATTGCAAGAATGGCTTCATTCTGGATGGTTTCCCCCGCACTGTTGCTCAAGCGGAAGCACTTGAGCAGATTCTGGGGAAAATGAACCTGAACCTGGACGCTGTGATTGAAATGAGAGTCGACGATGCTCAGCTAATCGGGCGTATCACAGGCCGTTATACCTGCGCCAATTGTGGCGCGGGATATCACGACATCAATTTGAAGCCGAAAGTAGGTGGCATTTGCAACAATTGCGGCCGCAATGAATTCACGCGCCGTTCAGATGACAACGCGGAGGCGGTGGCGACACGCTTGCAGGCTTATCATGAGCAAACAGCACCTTTGGTACCTTTTTACAGGGGAAAGGGCTGTCTGAAAACAGTAGACGGCATGGCGGACATCGATGACGTCACCCAGGCAATGAAAGCCTTGTTAGAGCAAGGTTAAGGCATTGACTTGGTGGCAAAAAAGCATTAGATCGCGGGGTTCCACATGCATTGTGAACGCCGCTATTGTGGTTGCTCCCGTGGGCGGCATTTTATCCAGTCAGGAAACTGGGCAACTCACGCTAATTGAGCAGTTTTAGGCAAGTTTGGACGAGGAGAAACTAGGTGGCGCGGATTGCTGGCATCAATATTCCTACTAATAAACGGGTCGAGATTTCCTTGACGTATATTCATGGCATCGGCCGGACCAAGGCCGTTGAGATTTGTGAAAAGGTTGCCATTCCCCGGGAACGGCGGGTCACTGAATTGACCGATCAGGAAGTGATTCAAATTCGTGAAGTGATCGACCAGGATCATATGGTCGAGGGCGATCTGCGTCGCGAAGTGGCGATGAATATCAAGCGTCTGATGGATTTGGGCTGCTATCGCGGTATCCGTCATCGAAAGGGGTTGCCCCTGCGCGGTCAGCGCACTCACACCAACGCTCGAACGCGCAAAGGCCCGGCACGGCCCGTTACTGGCAAGAAAAAGGCGTAATTCAGGATATGGCAAAGGAACGTACACGCGTCCGCCGTCGCGAGAAGAAAAACATCATCTCCGGTGTGGCGCATGTTAATGCGACATTCAACAACACTATGATTTCCATTTCGGACGTACAAGGAAATGTCATTGCCTGGTCGTCGGCCGGCGCCCAGGGATTCAAGGGCTCCCGCAAATCAACGCCGTACGCAGCCCAGATGGCGGCGGAAGATGCCGGTAAGAAAGCCCAGGAACATGGTATGAAGTCACTTGAAGTGTTTGTGAGGGGGCCTGGCTCGGGGCGGGAATCCGCGCTGAGGGCTCTACAGTCGGTGGGCTTTACCATTACTTTTATCAAGGACGTAACTCCGATACCACATAATGGTTGTCGGCCACCTAAACGGCGGCGGGTCTGACCCCAACCCTGGCACCTAATAGGGCTAGTGGAGTAGGGCTAAAAATTCTCGGGATGTCCCGAGTGCGGCGATTGGCGAGCGCGAGGATACAACGTGATCCAGAAAAACTGGCAAGAACTTATTAAACCCAAAAAATTGAGCGTTGATTCGGATGTGGATCCGGATCGTAAGGCAACATTGGTGGCCGAGCCGCTGGAACGCGGCTTTGGCTTGACCCTGGGCAATGCGCTGCGACGCATTTTGCTTTCATCTTTGCATGGTGCGGCGGTAACGTCGCTGCAGATCGATGGCGTATTGCATGAATTCTCCTCCATCCCCGGCGTGCGCGAGGATGTGACGGACATCGTGCTCAACATCAAGGGTCTAGCGGTGCATCTGCACAATGAAGGTCCCCGCCGCATGACCTTGAAGGCAGAGGGACCGGGCCCTATATTGGCAGCTAACCTGGAAATGGGTCCGGATATTGAAGTGGTGAATCCGGAGTTAGTTATCTGCCATTTGGACGAAGGTGCTAAGTTATCCATGGAATTCACCGTCGATAGCGGCAAGGGTTATCTCGCGGCCGAAAATAACCGCAGCGAAGACAGCCCAATCGGCCTAATCCCGGTGGATAGCGTTTTCAGTCCCGTGCGTCAGGTTGCCTATCGTGTGGAGAACTCCCGCGAAGGACAAATTTTGGACTATGACAAACTGACCATGGACGTGGAGACTGACGGTACGGTGACGCCGGAAGATGCAATCGCCTTCGCCGCCCGAATTTTACAGGACCAGTTGCAGCTGTTTATTAACTTCGAAGAGCCGCGCCAAGAGCCCGTGCATCTCGAACCGGAACAGCCACGCATCAATCGGAACCTGTTGCGCAAGGTCGACGAACTGGAGTTGTCCGTGCGCTCGGCCAATTGCCTTAAGAACGACAACATCATCTATATAGGCGATCTCGTACAGAAAACGGAATCTGAGATGCTTCGCACGCCGAATTTCGGTCGGAAGTCCTTGAACGAGATCAAGGAGGTTCTGACTCAGATGGGCTTACATCTGGGCATGGAAGTCGTCGAATGGCCGCCTGAGAATATTGATGACCTGGCGAAACAGATGGAAACCGAATTTTAGGTTGAATACTTATACTCTGGTTTCTGTGGCGGGTTGGGAAAAGGAGCAACCACATGCGGCACCGCAAAAGTGGACGCAGATTGAACCGTGACAGTGCCCATCGCAAGGCTATGTTTGCTAACATGGCATCAGCCTTGATCAAGCACGAACAGATCAAGACTACCCTACCCAAGGCAAAGGAGTTGCGTCCGATTGTCGAGAAATTGGTAACCCTAGCGAAACGGGGTGATCTACATGCCCG
>CAJWZI010000036.1 GCA_913049615.1 uncultured Alphaproteobacteria bacterium
GCACCCTGGCCCATGATCATAGCTCCGCCCGAATGGGCAACAATAGCACGGAAGGTGGGATGCTCCGCCCTTTCGGTCAAATCACCGCTTGGTCGACCAAAAGAAGCAGAGGCGATGGCCTTGCCCTGACTGCCATAAACACCGGCCCACATGGCCCCATCCATGCGCTGGAAAGCCAACAATCGGCCCCCGACATCGCAAACTGCAACATTAATTTTGATTCCCAAAGCCACCGCATTTGCGATCGCACCTTGTGCGATGCAGTTAGCTTCTTCCAATGTCAATGCCATGGTATGGCTCCTTATTTCATTCGGGATATGACTTTATCTGAAAATTCTTCCGCCATGCGGTACTGCTGGGCGAGAGGTGCGATGAAATTGACGGCATTCAGGCCTTGGCGTTCTAAATCCTGAAGTTGTTCAACAATTTCTTCTGGATGGCCGGCGATACAGAAATTCCGGATCACATCCGGCGTAACAAAGCGTGCCTCTTCAGGGTCCAAATAACTGTAATGACTTTCATGTAGTTTTTGATGCTGGGTCTCAGCGTTACGCTGGTTATGGAATTTCATGTAATCATTCCAAATAGGTTTGATGAAATCCGGTGGATCACCCCCCGTTTCCTTTACCCAATCCACCAGGAAATGTACGTTGGCCATTATGGAAGATCCGCATTCTGCGATCACCCTTTCGGATGTCAGGGTCTCGCCAGGAAGTAACATCAACATGTTAACCAGCGCCGCGGTGAAAAATCCGTCCGTGTCGCGACCAGCTCGTTCTGCACCTGCTTTAACGTTACCCAGGGCCCAGGGAATGGTACCGCCCCGAGGAATACCGGTGATCAGGCCATCTCCCAATTCCCCGGCTAGGGCTTGTGCCTTTGGGCCAAAACCGGCCACGTGAATAGGAATATGATGATCCAAGTCCAGATAGCGCAGTTCTGTGTTTTGAAACCGGATGGGTTGGGTCACGCCGTTAAGGGTGTAATCGACTTCCTCGCCATCCAGCAGTGCCCTAACAACACGGATGTATTCGGCGAAGTCCTTGATGCTAGTCGGCCGCTGTCCCATAGTTCGCATAGCTGTGTTGCCGGTGCCAATACCCATGAAGGTGCGCCCCGGCGCCAAGCGGGCGGTAGTGGCGATACCGTTGGCTGCCACTGGCGCGAGGCGTAGGCCAGGTACTGCCACGCCGGTACCAATCCGGATGGTTTGGGTTTGTTGTGCGATCAGCGCCAGTACGGCCCAAGGATTGGAGCGGATCATCTGGCTATCGGTAACCCAGCAAAAATCATAGCCCAGATTTTCGGCATGCCGGACAAATCCAACTTCATCGATTTTGGCGCAACTAACTCCGAAATCCATGATCTGCTCTCTTCCACTGCTCCTTCAGGTCTCGTGCGAAAGCACGATAGTCCCGGCAGCTGACAGCATGCCTCCCATGCCGTTGACCAGGGAACATTTTACACCCGGCACCTGTCGGTCACCGCATTCGCCGCGCTGCTGCCGTACCGCCTCGATAATTGGGAAAATGCCGTACATACCAGAATGGGTATACGACAAACCACCGCCGTTAGTATTTATCGGCAACGAGCCACCAGGGTCAGAACGTCCCTCATCAAAGAAGCGCACACCCTCACCCGGTTCGCAGAAGCCTAAAGATTCTAACATAATCGGCGGGCCAGAGGTAAAGGCGTCATACAACATTATATGGTCGAATTCGCTATGGCTGACGCCTGCCATTTCAAACGCCTTATTGCCGGAGTTCTTAGTCGCCCAGCTCAAAGGTAGATCGGCCATATTGGTGACCAAAGTATGCTCTGCTCCCTCTCCTGCGCCGCGTACATATACCGGCTTTTTAGCGCAGTCCTTGGCGCGGTCAGCACGGGTCATCACCACTGCACCGCCTGCATCCGTCACCAGGCAGATGTTTAGCAGATTGAATGGGTAGAACAGCTTGGGCGAATTCAGCACATCCTGCACCGTGATCGGATCCCGGAACATGGCCTTGGGGTTCAGGCCCGCCCAGGCCCGGGTGGACACAGCGACCTGTGCCCAATCCTCTAAGGTGGTGCCGTATTCATGCATATGCCGGGTGGTGATCATGCCGAAATACGTAGGCGCACCGCCAAATCCATAGGGTATTTCGAACTGCCCGCTGAGCGAAGTATCTCGCGTTCGCGTCACACCGATCCCGGACCGTCCGCTCTCACCGTGTGAGATCACAGCCACGTCACACAGGCCATGATGCAGGGCTAGCATGGCGTGCCCCACCATGATGATAAATGAACAGCCGCCCACGGTCGTACCATCCATGTAGCGCGGCATAACGCCTAGCGCCTCGCCTAATAGTGCAGGGGAATGCTGCCCTGCGGTAAAGATGCCATCGATGTCCGAAATCTTCAGACCTGCGTCCGTGATGGCATTGTGGATCGATTGCAGATGCAGACTGGTTAGGCTGACGTCAGGCAGCTTGCCAATTTCATCGGATTCATCCACGCCCACAATGGCGGCGGAGTTTGATAATTCTTTCATTTAAGGCTTTCCCAAGAACGTTTGCCGCTGCGTCCTAGGCCACGGGCTGAAACAGGGGAATTGTGATGTCGTCTGTTTGTTTTTCGTACACCACTTCCACCGGCATGTCGCATTTGATGACGTCGGCATCTGGCTCGATGTTGATTAGATTGGACATCAGGCGTGGGCCTTCTTCCAGTTCAATCATAGCTAGGATAAAGGGTGGATCAATGTTGAACGCTGGATTCAGAGCTCTGTACGCAATCTGAAAGGAATACAACTTGCCCCTTCCGCTAGCTTGAATCCAGCTGACGTTGCGGGAATGACAATGGGGACAAGCGATGCGTGGGTAAAAAAATGCTTCGCCGCAATCATCGCATTTGGGCAACATCAGTTTGCCTTGGTTCAGGCCGTCCCAATAGGGTTTAGCCTCCGGGGTCATGGGTTTAGGCAATGGCCGCAACGCTTCCAATGGAAAATCCTCTCGCGGTGTTTTTGGTATTTTTGTTGGCTGATGAACGCCACAAACGTGGACAAACAAATCTAACACCTCTTTCGGGATAAGTCTCAACTTGGCTAGTGATGGCGTGACCTCCTTTAATGAGGATGTGGCCTAATTGTTCCTAGCGGCGGCAACCTAACGCCAATAATTCAACGCTTTGCCTCGATTATTCTCTGGGCCACAATAATTCTTTGCAATTGTATGTAGGCCGTTTTCTAGCGTTGGCTCACAGGCGCCCTGATAGCCTCGCGAATTAAAATTTCCCGCATCACAGTGAGCCTCTTGAAAACTTCAAAAATGACAGCATGGAGGTTTAGCTTCGTAACCTTATTATAGCGGAAGTTCGACTCGGGCCGGATCCCTTGCTAGAAATCAAGGCTGCAAGTTTAGGAGGAGCAAAAATGGCCATGCTGCCAAAATCTGTTGTTATCACGGACGATACGATGCGCGAGGGTCTACAGATTGAAAGCGCCAGAATTTCGGTCGATGATAAATTGCGCCTGTTGGATGCTCTGGGCGAAACAGGTGCCAAGGTAATTTCTATCGGATCCTTTGCTCACCCAAAATGGACGCCTTCAATGGCCTGCATTGACGAGATTGCGGAACGATTTGTCCCCAAGCCTGGCATCAAATACACGGCAGCCATCTTCAACAAACGCGGTTTTGAGAGAGCGGATGCCTACTATCCAAAGATTAATGTGCGCGGCAGGAAGTTCGGTACTAATGTGGAGTTGTGTGACACCTTCGCCCGCCGCAATTACAACCGAACCCAGGCTGAACAAATCGCTGGCCTCGACGCGGCCGTGGCCGCTGCCAAAAAGGCCAATGCGGAATTCGGCGCGGTGGGCCTAGGCAACCCCTTCGGCTCCAACTTCGAAGGATCATTTACCCTGGCACAACGCATGAAACTTCTAGACCTGATGATGGACAAATGGCATGCCTCTGGAATTAAGGTTAACAAATGTTCTTTCCTGGACGCCATGGGCTGGAACATGCCGCACGAGGTGCGTGAGACCCTGATTGCGATCAAAGATAAATATCCCGAGATCAAGGATTTCCACATGCATCTCCACGACAGTCGGGGTGTCACCCTAACCAGCTATTACGAGGCCTTGCAACTGGGCGTCCGGGAGTTTGATACGTCCATCGGTGGCATGGGCGGGTGTCCCTACTGCGGTAACGGCAGAGCAGCCGGCCACGTCCCTACTGAGGACTTTGTCAACCTGTGCCACGAATTGGGAATAGAGACGGGTTATGACCTAGACAAATTGATCGAGGCCGCTGCCATTGCCGAAGAAATTGTTGGCCATTCACTGTGGGGCCATGTATCCAAGGCCGGCGCTAGACCCCGGAGCGACCGTTTATACCCCGCCAATATGCCTTTTGTAGAAACCCTTGATGAGGCGGCCCACTTCCGCAAAGGGCCGGAGGTCTATGCTGGCCAACTTTCTCCCTGGAAGGATGGTGACGCCCTCAGCCGCTAATAGCATTCTACTTTAGGTCTAGCCAAGTTCTGGAGCAATCAATATGCCGGTACTCGACTCGACTCTTGATGTACGATCGGATGAATTCCTAGAAAACCGCCGTAAAATTCTGGGGATGCTAGCTACACTGGACGAACTGCACGAAGAAGTAGCTCAGGGCGGCGGTGAGGAAGCCATGGCACGTTTAGCTTCCCGAGGCAAAATGCCGATCCGGGAACGTATCGCTCTGGTGCTGGATCGCGACAGCCCGTTCATGGAAATCAGCCCTCTGGCTGCCTGGCGGTCGAATTTCAATGTGGGTTCGGGCTTCGTGGTGGGTCTGGGCGTCATCGAGGACACAGAATGTTTGATCCTCGGCCACGATCCATCCGTCCGAGCAGGTGCCTTCAATCAGTTTAATGCTAAAAAATTAATGCGCGGATTGGAAATTGCCCGTGAGAACCGCCTACCCTATGTGCAATTTGTCGAATCCGCAGGTGCAGACCTACGTGGCGATGGCGGCGGCGACCCAGAAGCCGCTATCCGGCGTGAGGGTGGGCATTTTGCGGAATCTGGACGCCTGTTCTATGAAATAACTGAGTTGTCAAAGTTACGAATTCCGACGATTTCCTTGGTCTTCGGCGCCTCTACCGCCGGTGGGGCCTATCAGCCGGGAATGAGTGACTACAACATCTTCGTTAAAAACCAGTCCAAGGTCTTTCTAGGCGGCCCACCTCTGGTAAAAATGGCCACGGGCGAGGACGCGGACGAGGAAAGCCTGGGTGGGGCGGATATGCATACCCGCATCTCCGGACTGGGCGATTATCTGGCCGAGGATGAAATCGACGGCATCCGAATTTGCCGCGAAGTAATTTCCCATTTGAACTGGCGCAAGAAGGGTCCAGGACCAACCCTTCCCAACGATCCGCCTTTATTTGATAAAGAGGATTTACTAGGCATCGTCAATGAGGACCTGCGTGTGCCCTTCGATATACGCGACATTATCGCCCGTATCGTAGATGGCTCCCGCTTCGAGGAATTTAAGCCACTTTACGGTCCTACCCTGGTAACCGGCTGGGCCTCTGTGCACGGCTACCCCACCGGTATCGTCGCCAACAACGGCCCCTTGCTATCGGAGTCATCGGAAAAGGCGGCGCAATTCATTCAGTTATGCAATCAAATCGACGTGCCGCTGCTGTTCCTTCACAATATCACCGGTTATATCGTTGGAACGGATTTCGAGCAGGGCGGCATCACCAAGAACGGCTCGAAAATGATCAATGCGGTGTCTAATTCATCGGTACCGCATATTTCTATTATCATAGGCGCCTCATACGGGGCCGGCAATTACGGGATGAGCGGCCGCGCCTATGGCACCCGGTTTACCTTCATCTGGCCTACCGCCAAAATCGCCGTAATGGGTCCAAAACAGATGGCCGGTGTCATGTCCATTGTGCAGCGAACGGCCTCTGAACGGCGGGGGATCAAATTCGACGAGAAAGCCGACGCCGAACGCGCAGCCATGGTGGAGCATTGGGCAGAGGAACGCTCGAAAGGACTATATGCGACATCGCGCGTTTCCGACGATGGTATGATCGATCCTCGGGATACCAGAACTTCAATCGCCATCGCACTATCAGTCTGCCACAACCAGGAGGTCAAAGGTACCAAGGAGTTCGGCACATGGCGGATGTAGCCACGAAACAAATTACCCGCCTGCTGATCGCCAATCGCGGCGAGATTGCCCGTCGAATTATTCGTACGGCCCACGAAATGGGCATCACTACTGTCGCCATCTATGCAGATAGCGACGCTAGTGCGATATTCGTCCGAGAAGCCGACCAGGCCATTGCCCTGAAAGGTAAAACTTCAGCTGAAACCTACCTTAATGTGACCAAAGTGCTGGATGCCTGCAGGCGCACAGACGCCGACGCGGTGCACCCCGGCTACGGATTTCTTGCTGAGAATTCGGAATTTGCCAAGGCGGTCACAGCTGCTGGCATGGTTTGGGTTGGACCGTCAGTCAAAGCCATTAGCGCCATGGCCGATAAAATCTCTGCCAAGCGCCTAATGAAAGAAGCAGACGTCCCGACACTCCCAGCGCATGAGTTAGGTACTGATGACGACATTTTCACTGCCGCCAAGGAAATCGGCTATCCAGTTTTGGTCAAGGCTTCCGCCGGCGGCGGGGGGCGCGGCATGCGGGGTGTCAAGGCCGAAGGAGAACTGACGGAAGCTGTCGATAGTGCTCGGCGTGAGGCAAGTGCGGCCTTCGGCGACGATACACTATTTTTGGAACGCTGGTTGACTGCATCGCGTCATGTGGAGATACAAATATTGGGTGACCTACATGGCAATTTAGTACATCTTTTCGAACGGGAATGCTCCATCCAGCGCCGCCATCAGAAGATAATCGAGGAAGCACCTTCCCCCGCCGTCAAACCGGAGATCCGCGCCCGCATGGGTGAGGCGGCGCTATCGGTTGCGCGCAAGCTGGATTATGCTTCCGCTGGAACTGTCGAGTTTTTGCTCGACGGCGAGGAATTCTGGTTTCTTGAAGTCAATACGCGGCTCCAGGTTGAACATCCTGTCACAGAGGAGATTACCGGCCTGGATCTGGTACGTGAACAGCTACGCATTGCTGCAGGGGAAGAGCTTGGCTACAACCAGGATGATCTGTCCGTTGACGGCCATGCCATAGAGGCTCGAATTTATGCCGAAGATCCTGTCAACGATTTCCTGCCCTCGCCAGGCACGGTAGTCGTCTGGGAGCCCGACCTGACAACAGGCGCCCGCTTTGAAGCTGGGATCGAGACTGGCAGTGTAATTAGCCCAGAGTTCGACCCAATGATTGCCAAGGTGATTGTTAAAGCCCGCAACCGCCAAGAAGCCGCCCGCCGCCTGGCGCGGGTATTGGAAAACACCCGGCTGCAGGGCATTACCAACAATCGGGACTTCCTCGTATCCACTTTACAATCGCCGGAATTCATAGCGGGTGACACCACTACCGACTTCATCGAACGGGTCAACCCGAGCAGGTCACAGCAGATGGCTCCGATGGATATACATCACAGCGCAATCGCTGCGGTCATTGCTGCGCAGGCGCAACGGCGTGCGCAGACACGCGTTCTAGGGACCATCCCAAGTGGTTGGCGCAATTCAAAAATGCCTCCTGAACGCGTTACCTACCGCCAAGGTGAAATTGAATTCACTGTCGCCTATCGGGCACAACGGAACGGGAATTTTGAGGTTTCCATTGGTGGCGATGACTACGCGGTAGCTGTGTTTTCAGTTGATGACGCCAGCGTAGATTTAGAAATTGACCGTCGAAGGTTTAGCGCGTCCATCACTCAAGCGGGCGAAAATTGGCTAATACACGGTGCCCATGGCGAAATCGAACTCAAAGAACTGCCGCGGTTCCCGGACAGCACACAGGCGGATTTCGCCGGCGGACTTGTTGCGCCCATGCCAGGCAAAGTAACCACCACCCACGTGGAGGAAGGTGCGACCGTGGAAGAAGGCCAACTATTGCTAATTCTTGAGGCCATGAAGATGGAACACCGTATTACCGCCCCGGCTTCAGGTATGGTGAAACAAATGCGCGTCTCCGTCGGTGACCAGGTTAACAACGGCGAACTACTGGTGGTGCTGGAAGAGGTGGAGTAGACCCCGCCTCGTCCCCTTACCCATAAAGACTGTGGTAATTAATTTCGTCTTGCGGCCAGATATGCTAACTCGCCAGGTATCCATATATGGATAAATTTTGCCCTCTTAAGGCTAAACCGAGGCAAACGCCGGCGGTTATTAGCTTTCCAGGTGTGGGAGGGCAATTATTCGGAGAATCCCTTGTGGGCGCCATTGTTGAATGGACTAAGTGCCTGGAAGCAGAGGATGCGATGGAGAATTTACAAGATAAAGAGATAGTGGCGGGCATAGTGCAGCAGCGCACAGATACATTTCCTGACATCATCCATATCCGGTGCAATTTGTGGTGGGAGCTAGGTTCCGATGAGTTTGGCATAAAGCCTTACCCAGAAATGGCCCACCAATTCAGCGGCAGGCGAAGCCCGCTGAAGACACCCGCTCCGTTACTTGGCGAACATAACTAGTAGGACATCTGCGATATTCTAAAACAATGTATGGACAAACTGCTGGAGCTTAAGGCTGCTGGCATTATCGGCGATCAATCCATTGCGCCCGAGCGACCGGGCGCATCCGTGTCATGAGGAGTATACTATGGCGGAGACGGAACTTTATCGACTAACAGCCCGGGAAGCTGTGGCGTGCCTGAAATCGGGAGAAATTTCACCCTTAGATTTGATTGATGCAGCCGAGGCACGAATTTCGGCTATCGATCCAAAAATCAACGCGTTACCAACCTTGTGTCTGGAACGGGCACGGGACCGCGCCAGAGAACTCCTAGCCGGTAAAAGATGCGAGGCCCGAGGCGAACCAGGCTGGCTGGCGGGCCTGCCGGTGGCCATTAAGGACCTGGTGGATGTCGCCGGCGTACGCACAACCTACGGCTCTCCCATATTCGCCGATCACGTGCCAGAAACCTCTCATCCACTTGTTGAACGCATCGAGCGCAAGGGCGGGGTCGTCATTGCCAAGTCCAACACTCCAGAATTTGGCGCCGGCGGCTCCACCTTCAATGAAGTCTTTGGCAAAACGAGAAACCCCTGGAACACTTCTCTGACCCCAGCCGGCTCGACGGGCGGTGGTGCGGCAGCCCTGGCGGCAGGTGAAATTTGGCTTGCCCACGGTAGTGATCACGGGGGCAGCCTGCGCCGGCCAGCCACCTATACGTCCGTGGTTGGTCTGCGCCCATCACCGGGCCGGGTGACCAGAGGCACGGTCAACACACTATTCTCACCACTGTCTGTACAAGGCCCCATGGCGCGTAACGTGCCTGACCTGGCACTATTCCTGGATACTATGGCCGGTTTTTGCCCTACCGACCCTTTAACCCTTGACGCCCCTGCCATCCCG
>CAJWZI010000037.1 GCA_913049615.1 uncultured Alphaproteobacteria bacterium
AGATGGATTTTGAGGCCATGAGTGCAGAAGAAGTAGCTCAAGCCCGTGCCGTCATCGCACGGATGCGTTTGCCAATCATGGCAGTGCCAACGCGGCGTTTTGCGGCTGATCGACATGGCCGATTGGTTGATATGAGGGCCTCCCTTCGGGCAGCGCTGCGAAATGACGGCGCGCCGTTACGGCATCGCTCGCCAAAATTTCGTCATCCACCGCTGGTAGTCCTGTGCGACATTTCTGGCTCTATGAGCCGCTATAGCCGAATGTTCTTGCACTTCATGCATGCCATTACCAATGATCGGGACCGGGTACATACCTTTGTATTTGGGACGCGCCTGACTAATATTACTCGCCATCTGAGATACAGGGATGTGGATTTGGCTTTAGAGAAAGTTTCATGCGGCGTCGACGACTGGTCTGGCGGTACCCGTATTGGTCATTGCTTGCATGAATTCAACGTCCATTGGTCTCGCCGGGTACTGGGCCAGGGGGCGGTGGTGTTGATGATTTCCGACGGCTTGGACCGGTATGCGGGCGAAGGGATTGGCAGGGAAATCGAGCGCCTGCACAAATCATGCCGGCACCTAATCTGGCTGAACCCCCTATTGCGCTATGATGGGTTCGAACCCAAATCGAAAGGTATCAAGGCCTTGTTGCCCCATGTGGACGATTTCCGCACGGTGCATAATCTTGCTAGTCTTAGGGACCTGGCAGAAGCTTTGAGCCGGCCACAATCTAGACGTTTGGAAGCAGCGTAATGATGACGAGTTCTGGCAAAATGGTTGAACACGATAAGGTTCTGGAAAAGGCGGCAGAATGGAAAGCGGCGGGCAAGGGCGTAGCCCTGGCGACGGTGGTTGCCACTTGGGGCTCCTCCCCACGCCCGGTGGGTAGCCAATTGGTGGTAGAGGATAGCGGCGACTTTGTCGGTTCCGTCTCGGGTGGCTGCATTGAGGGTGCCGTTGTGACCGAAGCGCGAAAGAGTATCGCGGACGGTCAAACCCGTTTGATCGATTATGGCATCTCCGACGAAACCGCCTGGCAGGTCGGATTGGCTTGTGGCGGCAAGTGCGAAGTATTCATTGAGCCGGTCGAATGAAAACGAATATTCTCGGGCAGTTATTGACCGATCGTGCAGCCAAGCGCCAGGTTGTTGTCGCCACCGACTTGACCAATGGCGATGGCCAGTTGATCTATCCTGCCGAAAGCGATGCCGCTGACGAACTTAACATCGCTGCTAGGCGGGTCATGGTGGCGGACAAAAGTGGCGTGGTTGAATTAGCCGACGGACGCAAGCTATTCTTGCATGTCCATAATCCGCCACTGCGAATGCTGGTCGTGGGCGCCGTGCATATCGCCCAGCCCCTATCGCAAATAGCGATCCTGGCCGGATATGACGTGTCCATCGTCGACCCTCGGCGCGAATTCGCTTCTGTTGACAGGTTCCCCGGCATTAATCTCATCGACGCCTGGCCCGATGACGGCGTTGACCAGTTCGCGCCTGACCGTCGTTCGGCTATCGTCACGCTGACCCATGACCCCAAGCTGGACGACCCTGCACTGATCAAGGTGCTACGATCGGATGCCTTTTATATCGGCTGTCTAGGTTCCACGCGGACACATGGTAAGCGCCTGGAACGTTTAGCGGTGGAAGGCTTTGGCGAGAGCGAATTCGTCCGTATCCACGGTCCAGTGGGATTGGATATCGGTGCGAAGTCCCCGGCCGAGATCGCCGTTTCCATCATGGGCGAAATCATCGAGGCCCTGCGCCGGCCAAATTGGGCCGAGGCTAAGGCTGTGGAATGATCTTTGGCTCTACGCCCCTGGCCGATGCGGACGGAGCCGTGCTAGCCCATTCCGTGACGGCAAATGGTGTGCGCATGAAAAAGGGCCGTCGCCTGAGCAAGGGTGATTTGGATGTTTTGGCCAAAGCCGGCATCGTGGAGGTCGTTGCTGCGCGTCTGGAGGCCGGTGATGTGGACGAGGATACGGCTGCAAATACCATCGCCCGGGCGTGCCAAGGTGCGGGCGCCAATCTCCAGGCTGCCTTCACAGGCCGTTGCAATCTCTACGCAGATACTCCTGGTGTCTTGGTGATTGACAAGGAACGGGTTGACGCCATGAACCGCATTCATGAAGCCGTCACACTCTCTACCCTGGCGCCATATGAGGCGGTAGAGGAGGGGCAAATGCTGGCTACCATAAAGATCATTCCTTTCGCAGCCCCGCAGGAGGCAGTAGATCGTGCGGTCGAAATCGCGTCCGATATATCACCTCTCGTGGCCCTTGCCCCCTATAGGCCGCGTCGAGCCGGATTGATCATGACTACTTTGCCAGGCACCAAGGATAGGATTTTAAACAAGACGGCGGATGTCTTAGGGGCACGGCTGGTGGCGTTGGGCAGCAATTTGGTGGATCAACGGCGTTGTGCTCATGAAAGTGCTGAAATTGCCAAGTCTGTGGCGGCGCAATTAACACAGGGTCTTGATCCGATCTTGATATTCGGCGCCTCGGCTATTACTGACCGGCGGGATGAGGTGCCTAGCGGCATTGTTGCTGCAGGTGGAGAAGTACTGCATTTCGGCATGCCGGTGGATCCGGGCAATCTGCTGTTACTAGCTAAACATGGTGAGGTATCGGTGATTGGCCTTCCTGGCTGCGCCCGTTCGCCAAAACTGAATGGTTTTGATTGGGTTCTGCAGCGATTGCTGGCGGATCGGCTCGTGGGCAGAGATCAGATCATGGCGATGGGAGCTGGCGGTTTGCTTAAGGAAATACCTTCGCGCCCACAAATTCGAACTGGAAGTGCGGCTGACTTTCCTAAAGCGTCTCGTATAGCCGCAATCTTACTGGCCGCCGGACAGTCGCGCCGTATGGGTCCAGACAACAAACTTCTGGCAGAGATCGATGGCAAGGCCATGCTAGCACGGGTGGTCGAGGCTGCGAAAGCTTCCCAAGTCGTTGATATCAGCGCCGTCACCGGGCATGAAGCGGACCAAGTGAAGGCGATACTCGCACGATATGCTATACCCACTGTTCATAATACAAAATTTGCCGAAGGGTTAAGCACGTCGTTGCAGGTGGGTGTTTCGGCCCTCTCCGACAAATTCGACGGCATGATCGTGTTGCTGGGCGACATGCCTCGGATCTCCGCTAACCACATCGATCGGCTGATTGCCGCCTTCAATCCGTCGGAAGGGCGCGCTATCTGCGTCCCAACTTACCAAGGCAAGCGGGGAAATCCTGTTTTATTCGGTAAGCAATTTTTCGCGGAAATGAGGCAGGTGAGCGGCGACAGTGGCGCCAAGCACCTGATCGGCGAACATGAAGAGGAACTTGTAGAAGTTCCTATGGACGATGATGGAATATTTCTGGACGTGGATACACCCGATGCCCTGGCCGGGATTCGGGCTACTGACGTTGAATGACCTAAAAAGCGCGATTTAATGAGTAACAGCAAAATAACTGAGGACTTTCAAATTCTACTAGACGAATTTGAACGGAGAGCAGGTGAGGCCTGCGTCATGGGTGGCGGGCGACGAACTTGCCTCTGATGAATTCGCCGGTCCCAGGGATTTGCGTGGCAGATTGATAAGTGCCAGAAAGGTCGCAATGAAGGCATAAATGCTCAAAGCGGCGGAGTTTCTAATATGAAAGTTGATGCAGTTCTGACGTCGGATTTAGACAAGGCGGGAGCCGAGGCCCAAGAGCTTGAGGAAATGGGCTATGACGGTTTGAAATCAATCGAGACGGGGCATGATCCTTTTTTCCCCCTGTTGTTGGCGACACAAACTACCAGAAATATTGACCTGACCACCGGTATAGCCGTTGCTTTTGCCCGCTCGCCCATGACCTTGGCGAATGTGGGGCATGATTTGAATGCAGTGTCTAAGGGGCGCTTCTGCCTTGGCTTGGGGTCGCAGATCCGCCCCCATATCACTAAGCGATATTCCATGCCCTGGTCATCTCCCGCCGCTCGGATGCGGGAGCTGATCATGGCCATGCGAGCGATTTGGGCCTGCTGGCATAAAGGCGAGCCCCTTGAGTTTCTGGGCAAATTTTACACACACACGCTAATGACGCCGTTCTTTACGCCAACAAATATTGAATATGGCCCACCTAAGGTCTTTTTAGCCGCCGTCGGGCCAATGATGGCCGAAGTTGCTGGCGAGGTTGCTGACGGTTTGCTAGTGCATGGGTTTACCAATCAGGATTATCTGGAAAACGTTACTCTGCCTGCACTTGAGCGGGGCTTCGCCAAGGCTGGAAAGACCAGGGCAAATTTCGAGATTGCTTATCCGGTGTTCTCGGTTAAGGGCCGAGACGAAAAAGAAATAGCTTCAGAAACCACTAAGATGCGTCAGCAAATTGCCTTTTATGGTTCCACGCCGGCCTACAAGCCAGTGTTGGATGCCATCGACGCTGGCGAATTGCAGCCCGAACTGAATGCTATGTCGAAACAGGGGCGTTGGGAGGCTATGGGGGAGTTGATCGGCGACGATGTTTTGAACAAATTCGCCGTCCAAGGCGATGCGGCGGAGATCGCCAACCAGATAAAGACCCGTTATGGCCATATTGCAGACCGCACGGCGGCCTCCTACGCCACGCTTGACCGTGAGGAAAGGGTTATCTTCATCGAGGCATTAAAAAGCGATTAGGGCTATGTGACTTCAAAGCAATAGACGTAACCCCAGATTCATGACCAAGTCGAGGGCTCGGCTCTGTCGCGAACCGGGACCAGGAGTGGAAAAGCAGAAATTGTGTGGCATAATTCACTCTTTGCCAGACGGATCAGGCAGGGTCAGCGTTACTGCGATGGCCAGTGCGGCGAGCGAGCCAGAGGCCAGGTAGGCGGCCGTAAATTCACCACAATAATCTGCCATGACGCCGGCTAGAATGGGTCCAAGGATCTGGCCAATGCCGAAAATGGCGGTCAGCTTGCCTAGAATGCCTGCTACCCGCTCTGGAGACGCATAGTCTGCTACGGTAGCGCCCATTATTAGGGGCAGGCTGAATGTTGACAGGCCATACAAAACGACAGATGCATAGACTGACCAGGCGCCACTGCCAAATGCGATCAGGGCATAGGCAAAGGTCTGAAAGGAAAGCGATGCCGCGATACCCGCCCGTCTGCCGAAGCGGTCGGAGAAACCTCCAAAAAGCGGTCCGCAGAACAGGCTGCAAATGCCCAGCCAAATCCAGAACTGCCCGGCCTTGGCCTGGTCCATGCCATGTTCCCTTACAAGGGTCGTAATGATGAAGGTGGCGTAGACAACGTAAGTTAGGCCAAATAAAAAATAGATAATACTGAGGCGCGGTGTGACCTTTCCCAGAATTTTCTGGGTCTGGACGCTCCGAGGATCGTGCTTCTCTTGTGCGTCGGTTTGTTCCCGTTCTCCACCGAATGGCGTCAGGCCCAGTTCCATGGGTCTGTTGCGCATCATGACCAGGCTAAACAGAATCAATGGCACGCAAACAAGAGCCAGGCCGCCCCAGCCCAAACGCCAGCCGGTTTGCGCCATTTGCCCGTTAATCCATGGTACCGCCCAGCCCGCTAGAATGACCGCCAGGCCAAAGCCGATAGAAAGAAATCCGATAGCTCGTCCGCGCCAACTGGTGGTGAACCAATGGGGCATAATTGCAATTGTGCAAACCAGTGCAATGCCACTGCCTAAACCCGTGAAGCCATAGAGGATCGCGATTGGAAGAAAGTTCTTGGCGACGGAGACACCCAACATGGTCGCCACAACCAACATTAAGGATAAGAAAATTAGCCGACGTTCACCATAGCGCGGTAGTAAACGGCGGACCCAAAGGGCGCCCAGCAGATAACCAACAAAATTCGCAGTGGAGATCCAACCCATTTGTACATAAGACAGGGTCAACGCCTCGCCCATAGCGGGTAGCAACATGCCCAGGGCGAAGCGTCCAACACCCAGACAGACAAATATGCTGAAAATGGCGGAGATCACAATCCACCAGCCATAGTGCAAGCCTGTCATGGGCGCGGACGGCGATATTCGATGTCGGACCGACGATCCGTCCGGTGGCCCTATCACAATCGGTCCCTCTTTTTGTTCTTCATAAGGTGTCGTCATCCGAATACAGTCTGTAGCCTTTGGCATTGCATATTGTGGTGCATTAACTGTGGTGATAGGTGAACAGGTACAGTGGCGCAATGTAGCCCAGCGAATCTTTCTTGGACCATATAAAACAGTTGAAGGGCAATTCACCCGGATATGGCAAATCAGGTCGTGAACAAGAATGCGTTGGCCTATTGCCTGGGCAAATTGAGGCGGGAGGACAGGGATCGGTATTTGACCCTGTTATTTGCACCGAGAACCGCGCGCTCCGGATTGGTTGCCATTTATGCCTTTAACCTGGAATGCGCCCGCGCCGTAGCAGCGGGCGGGGAACAACCCCTGTTGGGTCAGATGCGCCTACAATGGTGGCGAGATTGTCTGACCGGGCTGGGCAGCGATCCATCGCGGCAGGGTGCCCATCCCTTGCTGTCTATCCTCTCCCAGCATACCCATCTTGCGTTGGGGTTGCAGGTGCAGCTGTCGGCTCGGGAGAGAGATCTGACCAATTCGGCATTCTTAACACTGGATGAGGTTGTAGACCATGCTGCAGTGACGGGTGGTGGCCTGGCTGCCTTGGCTGCGTTGCAATTGGACGAGGATCAGGAGGCACCGGCCCGGGCAGCTGGTACGGCCTATGCCTTGGCAGGCATGCTACGCGCAATACCTTTTCAAAGGCCAGGTCGAGCCTTTCAAGGTCGGCTGTGTCTACCTCGCAACCTTATAGAAGCACAGGGACTTTCGGACGATGAAATTTGGTCTGGTAAACGGCTGGACGCCATTGTGGCTTGTGTACGACCCGTAGCTGAGGCTGCACAGTCGCAATTGGATGAAATGACAAGTACCGGAGGTGCAGGTACGGCTATATCGCCGATGCTGCACGGCACCTTAGCGCGAGCCTATCTGTCGCGACTTGCCAAGGTTGGCTATAACCCGTATTCGTCAAAACTGGGTCTGCACCCCTTGGCCCGTCCCCTTATTCTGTATTGGCGCGCCCTTCTGCGCCGGCCCTAGACAGCCAGGTATCGAGGTCGGCCAGAGCCCGTTTCGCATAGGCCGCTTTCCGCTGCTTTTTCTTCACAGGTGGTTGTAAAAGAGGAAAAAGTCCAAAATTTGCGTTCATGGGTTGAAAATCATTTGCGCCTCCATCCCGATGTCGAGCCGTCCCGGTAATGTGACCCAGTAAAGTTCCCATGGACGTTGTGGGCGGCGGCAGATCCGGGGCACGTCCCAAACGCTGGGCGGCGGCGAACCTGCCTGACAGCAAACCCATAGCGGCGCTTTCTACATAACCTTCCACTCCGGTCATCTGACCCGCGAAACGCAGGCGCGGCTCGACCGATAGGCGGCAGGTTTCGTCCAGCAAGTTAGGACTGTTCAAGAAGGTATTGCGGTGAATGCCACCCATGCGGGCGAAGCGGGCATTTTCCAACCCCGGAATGGTGCGCAGAATTTCGATCTGAGCGCCGTGCCTTAATTTGGTCTGGAAGCCGACCAGATTATAGAGGCTGCCTGAGGCATTATCTTGGCGCAATTGCACCACGGCGTAGGGCTTTTTATCTGGTTTATGCGCATTTGTCAGACCGACGGGCTTCATTGGACCAAAACGCAAGGTCTCCGGCCCCCGCTCGGCCATTACCTCGATGGGTAAGCAGCCCTCAAAATAGGGCGTGTCCTTCTCCCATTCGCGGAATTCTGCTACCTCACCGGCAAGTAAAGTGGCGATGAAAACCTCATACTGTTCGCGGTTCAGGGGACAATTCAGATAATCCTTGCCGGTGCCGCCGGGACCAGGTTTGTCATAGCGGGACTGGAACCAGGCGATATCCATATTCACGCTGTCCGCATAGACGATTGGCGCAATTGCGTCGAAAAAGGCCAGTTGCTCTGCCCCGGTTAATTCTCCAATGGCGGCCGCCAGGTCTGGGGAGGTAAGGGGGCCGGTGGCTATGATGACATTGTCCCAGTCTTCAGGCGGCAGTCCTCCTACCTCCCCGCGCTTTAACTTCACCAATGGATCCGCTTTCAGGGCGGAACCTACGTGCGCCGAGAACCCATTCCGATCCATGGCCAGGGCGCTCCCCGCCGGCACTTTGTTGGCGTCTGCAGCTGCCATGATCAGGCTGTTGCAACGGCGCATTTCCTCGTGCAACAAGCCAATGGCGCTGCCAATGGCATCGTCCGAGCGAAAGGAATTGGAGCAAACCAATTCCGCATAGTCATCACCTTGGTGCGCCTCCGTCATGCGCTCAGGCCGCATCTCATGCAGGACAACCGGTACGCCAGCGCGGGCAACCTGCCAGGCGGCTTCCGAACCTGCTAGTCCACCGCCGACAACGTGAATAGGCTTATTTTCGTTCATGGAAGCCTAATATGCCCGTAGAACCTTAGACGCAACCGAGTTTAATACGCTTGTCCTCACCTCACTGTTCCGGAGAACTTGTGGATGCGATGGCCGTTAAATCGGGTGACGGGAGGCATTCCTGGCAACTGCGTTAACAATGACGGGGATCATCTCATCGGGGTAGTCATGACCCATCTCCTCGATCACCAACAATTCCGAATTCGGGATAGAATTCCTGATATCCTCGCCGCCCGGAAGGGGAATGAGAGGGTCCTCGCGGCCATGAATGACCAGAGTTGGGGCAGAAATGTCCGACAATCGACCTACCCGGCTGTCGCCTGAGGCGATGCTGGCCAAAAGATGCCGGCTGTTACCTTCGGGATAAAAACACCTGTCGTACTGCGCCCCAGCTTCTTCCCGCAAAACAGCCTCGGGACGGGGAAATTTCAGGCTGCCGATGATCCGGGCGTTTTCGACCGCTTCATTCATGGCGCCCTCGCGGGTGCCGGCGGGATTGCGGGGTCGGGTCAGCCATTCCGCGACCTCTCCCTCCGGTCTGGGCAATCCACGGCGGCCGGACGTGGCCATGATGGCGACCATGGTGGCGACCTTCTCTGGATATTCGATCGCCATGATCTGCGCTATGGCCCCGCCATTGGAACTGCCAATGACATGGGCTTTGTGTATGTCGAGTGCATCCAATAGAGCAGCGGCATCCTTGGCCATGTCCTCTAAGGTATAAGGGGCGGCCACAGGCTCTTTCGCGCGAGCCTGGGCAAAGGCGGCCTTGGTATCGGCTGGCCCCCAGTCATCAAACTTTGTGGAATGACCTACATCGCGATTATCATAAGCGATGACTTGGAAATCTCGTTCAATCAAGGCATTGAGGAACGTCTTGGACCATCTAATTAGCTGGACACCGAGCCCGCCGACTAACAACAAAGGCTGCCTATTGCC
>CAJWZI010000038.1 GCA_913049615.1 uncultured Alphaproteobacteria bacterium
TTTTTCGATATGATCCTGGCCAAACCATTCGCATGGGAAGGATTGCAAACGTGCAGTTGGCATCCAAGGTGCACAAGGCTGCCGATTTTGGCGCAGTGCAGGAAATGTTCCATAGTCGGGGTTGGACCGACGGACTGCCCATTGTCCCACCCACCGAGGAGTCGGTGGCGGCCTGCCTGGAATGGGCCATGCTGGTCCCCGATCACCTGATTGGGATCGAACCGGTGCGCGAACGCCCGGTAACGGCGGAAAAACTTGCGGTAAACGCAGTCATGGCCGGTTGCCTGCCGATGCATTTCCCCGTTGTCGTGACAGCCGTTACGGCGATGATGAACCAAGAGTTTCTCCTCCACGGCGCCACTGCGAGCACGGGCGGTTGCGCCGTGCTACTTGTCATCAATGGTCCTATTACCAAGGAGCTGTCCGCCAATCCCACTTTCAATGTACTTGGCACCAGCGATCGTGCCACCATGGTGATCGGCCGAGCTTTGCGACTAATCCTAATCAACGTGCTGGACGTGCGTCCAGGTGGGATCGACCGATCCACAATCGGCCATCCCGGCAAGATCAGCTACTGCCTAGCGGAAGATGAAGACGACAGCACCTGGCTTAGCCTCGCGGAACAGAATGACATTCCAAAAGATGTCTCGGCAGTCACCGTTATGGCGGCCGGCGCGCCACGCCAGATCATGAACGAATGGACCACGGACCCGAAAGAGATCCTGGAGACGTTTGCAGCCGAAATCAGGGCGAACATGCGCCACTATTCTATCTGGCCGGGCAACTACGCAATCATCGTGCCGCAACAACTGCGCCAGCATCTGCAAGGTGCGGCCTGGAGCAAGGCAAACATCTCTGAGTTCATATTTGATCGCGCCCGTATTCATCGCCGGGAATGGGCCGATGTTGGCAAGGGCGCCGTGGTTCGAGATCGGGGCGATACTGTCTATCCTGCCTTGGACAGCCCGGATCAGCTATTGGTCATTGCCGCCGGCGGACCGGCAGGCGGCTTCGGCGCTGTAATCCCACCGTGGCTGGGTCATAAAAGCCACGCGGTCACCATGGCCATCAGCGCTTGCGTCGATTGTGAGCCGCCAAATGCCTAAAAGGTTTTTTTAGAAGGAGCGTCTCCTATGACAATACGTGTTTTGGATCCAAGTAGCGAAATGGTTGCCGCCCTGGGTGAAGCTGCTCCACGTTTGGAGACGTTCGACGGCAAGACCGTCGGCTTCATCTCCAACGGCAAAGAAGGCACAATTGGCTTCTTTAGCCATCTGGGCCAGATGTTAAAGGAAGATTATGGCGTATCTGACGTGATACTCCGGGTGAAATCGAACTACAGTGCCCCGGCAGACGCCGCCATCGTCAACGAAATTTCCCGATGGGACGCAGTCATCTCGGGCGTTGGCGATTGAGGAAGTTGCTCGTCGTGCAGTTTGCATGACGCAGTCGCCGCTGAACGTCTCGGGGTCCCTGCCATAGGCGTGATGACAACCGAGTTCGTCAGCGCAGCGGAACTGATGTGTCGCGTGTTGGGGCTGCCGGATTATAAATTTGGGGTGATTGAACATCCCATCTCCAGCGCAGACGACGTTGCCCTTGCGACGCGGGCCCGCTCAACTATGGAGGTTGCGGCGAACCTCCTACTACGCCCTTAAATATAAAAATCCCGAACGTTATAATCCTTGATCAGATTTTGCCGGGTCACATCGTTCCAGCGGTTGTCGTCTTCCTCCCTGGCGAGCGGCTGATAAACGTAGGGTTTTTCTTCCGGAAAACGCTGCCTACGGGCATCGATACCCAGGGAAATCAGGCGGCTGCGTTCATGAATCTGTTCGGCAGTGTAGGTGACCGGCGTGCCGTCCAGCTTCGAGGAAGAAACATTCAAAACTCGCTTTCGCGCAAAAAACCCCTCATTCAAGGTGACGCGCCGGTCAGGCGATGTATTGGCAAAAGACCCATGCACGCACTGCCGATTTGTCATGAAGACATCACCAGCTTTGCATAGCAGGGGCACGGCGTTCTCGATCCGCTCTGAACCGCTGTCCGCCACCAATTTTCTTATGTCTATATCGGGCTGTTTGTGGCTGCCGGGTAAGATCCAAACTCCGTTGCCCGCCGTCGAAGAATAGAGCTGCGCCATGAAATTGAAACCATGGGCATCCTGGTTCCAATCGGAGGCATCCCAATGGGTGGTGCCGTCCCGGTGCCAAGCCACGGAGGGGCCTAGACCCGGTTCCTTGATGAAGACCACTTCGTTGTATGGCACAAAATCCGCACCCAGCACTGCCTCGGCCACGGCCAGAAGGTCAGGATGGCCGTACAGGCGAACGCAGGAATCCATCAGTTGAAGATTACCCCGCAGACGCTCGATAGTGAATTTTGGCCCATTCTGAGGCGGTTCCGGATCCAGCATCTTGACCGGATGACGCCCCCTGTTCAGAGGTGTCCCGCCCAGGGGGTCGCTTAACGGTTTCGCCCAGACATACGTCGGCAAGGCAAAATCCACGCCCATTGCGGGGTTGCCATCGCGATCCACCTCGCCATCCGGCGTGGTCGGCGCACGGTCGAGAACACCCTGTACATCAGCCCGTAATTCCGTCAATTCCTCTTTGCCGATCACGTTCTCGAAAACGTAGAATCCAGCTCGCCCATAGGCCTCTAGAATTTCGCTGTCCAGTTTGCCGTCATTTTCAAACTTGACCGGGCCGCGATTTCCCAATGACAGTGCCCGCTGCTCGCCCTGGTGAATATAATCCACCATTGCTTCAGCATGTTCCGTGGCGGTTATGAATTTTGTGGTTTGTGGAGTATTCATGACTTTACTGATAGCAATGGCGGTGGGGATCTGGCAAGGCCGAACGGCTTGGGCTAAATTTCCGTCAACAAACCTCAATAGCGGCGCGGACTCGCCTTCGCCATCGACCACCGAAAATTCAAGCAAGGAATTTTAACATAATGAGTGCTGGAGAACGTTTGCCCGGAACACCCGACCCGATGCACCGATGGCCCGGGGCGAAGGGTCTGATAATTGCCGGTGACGCCTGGGGTGACCCCGCCGGCCAGTTGGTGATGCTATTGCACGGCGGCGGACAGACGCGCCACGCTTGGAAGGGTGCGGGCGAGACCCTGGGGCTATCGGGCTATTACGCGGTAGCCTACGATGCCCGCGGTCATGGAGATTCCGACTGGGCCGAGGGGGGACATTATGGACCCGATTTCATGGTTGAAGATCTGATATGCGTGGCTGAAGCATTAGGCTCAGACAATCCTATTCTAGTAGGCGCCTCCATGGGTGGCGGAGTCAGCCTGTTGGCTATCGGCACAGCCAAGATCGAAGCCCGGGCCCTGGTGCTAGTAGACATGGCGCCCAAGATCGAACCTGAGGGCTCCCGCAAGATTCAGGAATTCATGAACCAAAAGCCTGACGGCTTCGACACCTTGGAAGAGGTCGCCGAGGCAATCGCGAATTACCAGCCCCACCGCAAGAGACCCAGAAATCTGGACGGCTTGGTCAAGAACGTTCGTCTGGCCGCCAATGGCAAATATCGCTGGCACTGGGATCCCGCCCGGCGGAAACACCAGGTCGCCAACAACCCGGCCTATCGGGCGCGCCTCACCGAATGTGCTGATACCTTGACCCTGCCAACCTTATTGGTGCGCGGCGGCCTGTCGGATGTATTGAGTGAGGAAGGCGCCCAGAGTTTCCTGGTACAATGCCCACACGCCGAGTATGTCAATGTTAAGGACGCCGCCCACATGGTAGCCGGCGACCGTAACGATATCTTTGCCGACTCCGTTATCGAATTCCTAAACCGCGCCGCGCCGGCGGGATAGCATCATGCCTGGATCTTGTCCTGGGTTTTGTTTTTAAAATCGTCGGCAGCGTGGCGCTCTTGCAATTGCTCATGCGGTTCGCCTGAAACTCGGTTGACCATTCGGCCGCGCTTTACAGCGTCGCGGTCGTCGATCTCTCGCGTCCATCGACCTAGGTGTTCGTAGGACTGCGCAGATAGAAATTCTGCAGCGCCATAGACCCGGTTCAACACCAAGGCACCGTACCAGGGCCAGATCGCCATGTCGGCGACGGTATACTCGTCGCCGCACATATAATGGTTATTCGCCAAGTGCCGGTCCAGCACGTCCAATTGGCGCTTTACTTCCATCGCATAGCGGTTGATGGCATATTCGATCTTCAAGGGTGCATAGTTGTAAAAGTGACCAAAGCCGCCTCCCAGATAAGGCGCACTGGCCATTTGCCAGAATAACCAGGACAGGCATTCAGGCCGCCGGGCACGATCGCTGGGCAAAAATTCCCCGAACTTTTCCGCCAGATACAACAGAATGGCCCCGGATTCAAACACCCGCGTCGGCGTTGGGGTGCTGTGGTCCATCAGCGCAGGAATTTTGGAGTTGGGATTTGCTCCAACGAAGCCACTACCAAATTGATCGAGATCGCCGATCTTGATGAGCCAGGCATCGTATTCCGCGCCAACGTGCCCCACCGCCAATAGCTCTTCCAGCATTACGGTAACTTTCACCCCATTCGGCGTTCCCAGAGAATAGAGTTGTAAAGGATGTTTGCCTACGGGCAGGTCCTTGTCATGGGTGGGTCCGGCGATGGGACGGTTCATCTTGGCAAACCGGCCCTCACTTTCCTTGACCCATGTCCAAACCTTGGGTGGCACATAAGGCGATGCGTCGTTCATAATCAAAAACTCCAATCAGACAAGCATGGGCGGCTAGACCCTGAATTAGGTTTGACCCCATATAACCGAATCGCCCACCAACATAAACGTAAAGGCGCGCCTCATCACCATTGCCAAATTGTGGCCCAGGCCATAGGCGGGCTCAGCTTCTAGAAATTTCTATATCTTGAGTGCGCAAAATAAGCGTGGACTAGAGGGGAAATGAGGCATGGTCGAGACAAGTCGAAAAACTAATTTTGGCCGGTGGCCGAATATCGTTGTTCTTTTTTTGTCTCGAAAACAGGCACCTGTCGAAGTCGATGAACTAACCAATTTTAGACGGGCTAGACATCAAGGACCTTTACCCCGGCTCGCAACAGCGTCAGAGGTGGCAACCAGTCGCCTATTGGCATTGTATGGCTGACCAGGCCAGGGCCCGCAGGTGTAGCGTCTTCCAGCCATAAGTGCACAGCAATGGCAGGTGGCTCGTAACTGATATTCAAAAGGCGGTTTGGTCCGGTATAGAGATCAAAAGGATAGCACGTGGTTGGCCCGGAAAAAGCGATGGTGCCACCGAAGGACGCAGTGATGGGCCGGTGCACATGCCCGGCCAGCACGCGTACCACCTGATCGTGGCGGCGAAACAGGGCATCCAGTTCAGCTCCGCCGTGACGAAGCCCCCTGGATGAACTTCCCGTCATGCCTGAATAAAAAGGCGGATGATGCATGGCCACAATGGTCGGACGATCCGGCGCCTCCCTCAGCCGCGCATCCAGCCAGGCCAGGCGTTCCGGACACATCTCTCCTGACGTCTCACCGGCGATGACACTATCACAACAGATGATCCTCACCGGATGGTCCTCGATCACATAATGTAGAAAATCACCGGTAGCGGGCAGCCAACTTGTACCGCCGAATACCTCGCGCAAGGCACCTCGATCGTCGTGATTGCCAGGAATTAGAACCATGGGCGCCGTCAATCGATCGGCAATGGCCCCGAAGGCCTTGTATCGACGCAAGCTGCCATTGGAGGCAATGTCGCCGGTATGCAAGACCAGATCAGGGCCTGGTTTCATGGCATTAATTGCATCAACCGCCTTTTCTAAGGCAGCGGCGGTATCGAAATGGCCATAGACCAGCGTGCCCGGTTCATCGATATGCGTATCGGAAATCTGCACCAGAAACATGAACCTTAACCTTCTTCTTTGGCGGGGACATCGTAGCCAGCTAACAAATTATCTACGATGCGGTCCAATTCACCCCAGGGGGTTTCGCGGAAGCTGTGACCCCGAACGATAAATGAGGCGCCGGCATAAAACTTTTCGTACTGCTGATGCCGTCCAGCGAATTCGGAACCGACCAAGTCCCAAGCCAGACGGAACAGTTTCATGCGCGCCAGGGCATCCAGTTGCGGTGTCTGCCAATAGGCTTCAAATTTTTCTCGCAAATCATCGTCATGCATCACCGTAACATCCGCCGGCATCTGAAAAATTCCGCCGCCACACAGCTCACGCACGATGTCAATGATCTGCGAATGGTTCTCGGTGCACCAGTTCAAAGCGGCATACATCATGCGCCGGTTGAAGGTCACGTACCCTTCCGGCCAATCCTCGGCCGCCTCTATCTGCCCTTCCACCATGCCCCACAGCCCGGCCTCCAAGGCCGACAGACGGCCCAATGTTTCCAAAACCGCTGGAATCTTGTTGGCGCCGGTGGATTGTGTGATCTTACTGGCCAACGCTACCAAAAGACGCATCTTGGTATGAAAGCGCACATTGGACTGGTGGTTGCCGTAGCAGTGCGACGGCGTCTTATTATAGATCTGATAGGATAGCGTTGCGTCATCCAAGACAAAGACCCGCTCCCATGGCACCTTGACCTCATCGCACATGACCATGGCGTCGGTCTCGTCCAGGCGCCAGCTTAAGGGACTATCGAATTCGTTGTATGCGTTTGGTTCCAAGGGCTTGCGCGACCATAACGAAAGCCCCGGCGCGTTGCAGGGTATGGCGCAGGTGATAGCCTGTTTCGATTGGTCCGGCGCCAAGGGAATTACATTGCCGATCCAGATTTCGTCCGCGATGACGGCACCGGTGGCGAGCATCTTCATGCCTGAAATTACGACGCCGTCGTCTTCCTCCCTCAGCAGCTGCAGGGAGGGAACAGGGAGGTTCTGTTTCTGATAAAAGGCCGGGTCACGAGCAGCCTGAGGCGGCAGTACAGCATACGCCGCGTAAATGTCGTTGCGGCGCATATACTCGTAATAGCCCCGCAGATTATCCGAAAACTTACCCCGATCCGTATCCAAAACATCCGCCTTGGTGCACATGCCCGTGACAAAGGAAGAGACATGATCCGGCGAGCGACCAAAGAAGCCGTACGTGGCCTCAGCAATTATACGGTGGGTTTGCGATCGTTTGCGCAGATCATCCCGGTTTCTAGCAAGAATATAATATGTGGAATATTGTTCCCCATCTTCTTCAAAGGCCATAACCTCACGCTTGGTAGAATCTGCCTTCATGTCATAGATAGCCGCCGCCGTGGTCGCGGCATGGCGGAAGGCCGGGTGGGTCGTCACATCATCCACACGCTCCCGGCCGATATAGACAACCCTGCCATCTCGCAAGCGTTCGAGATGCTCCTTGCCTGTACGCAACATCAGGTTTGCTCCACCTGCCACACCGTATCTATATCCGCCTCAGCCGGTGCCATGCCTTTAATGCGCGCCCGGCTCAGCACGATAATATGCCTTCGTCCGGCAGGAGCTTTGATAGACCAGCGCCAAGAACTTGCGCGCCGAGGTTCAAACACAGTCTTTCAATCAGCAATCTAAATTTTGCCATAGCAAGGCTCCTATGATGCAAGGCTTGAAAAATCCTAGCATATCTTCGCCAACCTACGGCGCTTAGTTCGACGGCTCTACTCAATTGACGAGGAGGTTGATATGTTGCCTCGCAATCAAACCAACGGAAAATGCGGGGTATAGGATGTCGTTGAACGGACGCGTCGCTCTTGTCACGGGAGCAGGCCGGGGTATTGGTCGGGCCATCGCCGTGGCCCTTGCCAAGGATGGCGCTGATATCGCGGTGAATTATCGCCGTGACGAAGCAGCGGCATCCGAGGCCGCGGCGGAGATAACGGCACTGGGCCGCGCTGCACAAGCATTCCAGGCCTCGGTTGATGATTTGGAGCAAGCCAGCACCATGGTAGCGAAAATCAGTGCGAAGTTGGGTGCTATTAGTATCCTGATCAACAACGCCGGCATCGCCAGCAGGGGCCTGTCGGTGACGGACACGGATCCGGCAGAGATGGAGCGCGTGGTGCGCGTACATGCCTTTGGTCCCCATTATTTGTCAAAGTTGGTGATCCCCATGATGCGGGAGCAGGCCAGAGGTGATATTGTCATGATTTCTTCCGTCGCCACAGACAGCTATGGCGCCTTTGGCGCGCCGTACAACATGGGCAAAGCCGCCATGGAGGGTCTGGCGTTTACCCTGGCCAAGGAAGAGCATAAGAATAACATCCGTACCAACGTGGTCGCCCCACCGCTGGTGGAAACCGACATGGGCCGTCGCCTAGTTAAGGCGCGCTCCGGTCTAGAGGATTTGCGCGAGCTGGATGCCTACATGCCCTTTGGTCATGTTTGTCAGCCTGATGACATCGCCAATGTGGTGCGCTTCCTGGTCTCAGAGAGCAACACTTACGTCAATGGCCAGCGGATCGCCGTTGACGGTGGCGGTAGCGCCAGCGCACCAAAATTTGAAGATAAATAAGCCGGGGCCAAATAATGCAATTTTCCTTCCGAATACCCAACGCGGATTATCTGGGTTTCCCCGCCACGCCAGACGCCATCGTCACGGCGGCCCAACGGGCAGAAAGTTTAGGCTATGACGCCCTGTTGTTGAACGATCATTTAATCATCAATGGTGCGGCAGACGTGGTCACTTCGTGGGGCAATGTATACGAGCCCTTGACCACTATGGCCTTTCTGGCGGCACAAACCGAACGGATCAAACTGGCAACTTCGGTGCTGATCCTGCCCCACCGCAACCCTATACTGACCGCCAAGACCGTGGCCACGTTGGATCAATTCTCCAGGGGCCGAATTATCCTGGGGGTCGGCGCAGGCTGGGTCGAAAATGAATTTGACGCCCTGGCCATCAACTTCGCAGACCGGGGACGCCGCACGGATGAATATCTAAGGGTCTGCAAGGCCTGTTGGGGGCCCGATCCGATCTCATATACCGGCGCCTATCACCAATTCCAAGATATGCATTCTTCTCCTAAACCGGTGCAGAAACCGCACCCACCGATATGGATAGGCGGCTCGTCCAGGGCGGCCCTACGCCGGGCCGCAGAATTTGCCGCCGTCTGGCAGCCCGTTCCAACGCCTTTGCCAGATCTTATAGCAAACAAAGCTAAACTATTAGCGGCCTGCGAAAAGGTGGGCCGAGCTGAACCGCCGAAAGTCCGTATGAGCTT
>CAJWZI010000039.1 GCA_913049615.1 uncultured Alphaproteobacteria bacterium
CCTTCTCTGAGGTGGCAATTTTTTAAGGACGCTCGCACCATAATGCAGAATGCATTTAACAACTGATTTGAGAAATCGCTAATCCTCCTCCCTCGGTGCTGTTTGCCTAAGCCTTGCCGTAATCATGCCGCAGCGGCACCCTCGAATGATCATGTCATTAATCCGAAAACCTTCTGGAAACGCATAAACCAAAAATAAACGAGATCGCCACCTTCCCTGCGTGACGCCTAAAATGCCTTGCCAGATCCTGCCCGATACTTATTCGATGGAACAAAGTCAGTCTTCACCGGTTCTCTTGTATTTTTTACCCAAAGTACTCGGTCCGGGTGCATGCCCGCACCGAAAACTGCCGAGACGGCTGTACGCCGCATGCGATTCAGCAAGCGGGAGTCAACAATCCCGATCGAGGGGTGGGTGCCACCGTTGTCCTCTACAACCTTTTCCCACGAAGTCTTTCTTGTTTTCAAAATTTGGGGGTCGGCAAGCTCTGCGCAATTCAGCTCATTTGTATTCAAATCAACGAAGATTTCGTCACCATCTTCCACTAAAGCGAGTGGGCCGCCCAAAGCGGCTTCCGGTCCAACATGGCCAATTACAAGTCCCACCGAACCACCAGAGAACCTGGCATCAGTCATCAGGCCAACGACAATGCCCTTTTCGCGGCACAGCGTTGTAATCCTCGAGGTAGAATCGAGCATTTCAGGCATGCCCGGCGCACCACTCGGTCCTTCATAGCGCACAATGACCATGTCGTTGTTTTCGAAAACGCCTGGTTGGTTTTCAAGCGTCTGCAACAAGTCGCTCTCACTATTAAACACACGCGCCTTGCCCCTAAAAACATTGTCCTCTAGACCGCCTTCTACGCCAGCCAGTTTTAGAACAGCGCTAAATTCCGGAGAGAGGTTGCCTCCGAGCACTCGTAAGCCGCCCGTTGGCTTATACGGTTTTGCCACGGTGTAAACCACCTGACCATCGGGGGCCTCTGGGTTAAGCCGCGCGACCTGCTGTGAGAGTGTCTCTCCCGTACAGGTAAGCGTGTCACCGTTAAGAAGCCCTGCGTCCAACAACTCCTTGACGATAACCTGGATGCCTCCCTTCTCGTCGATATCAACCATAGAATAGTTGCCGAAAGGTCTGGCATCGATAAGAACTGGCACGACGTGCTCTGAAAGGTAATTAAATTCTTCGAATGGCATGATGTCTTCTGCGAAATTGCTAAATCCGGCGGCTCTCGCGATTTCAGGGCCGTGAAGCAAGACATTGGTCGACCCGCCGACAGCCATGGAAACAATCATCGCATTACGGATAGAGTCTCGGCTGACAATTTTCCGAGGTGTCAAATCCGCTTCAATCAATTTTCCCAAATAGGTGACGAGTTCATTCGGAAATTGTTCCATCCGTCGCGGATCATCCGAGGGGGGCGACACCATATGCAGCGGCTCCATACCGACAACCCCAATAAAAGTCTGCATTGTGTTGTATGTGAACATGCCCCCGCAGCTGCCATACCCGGGGCAGGCTTCGCATGCGACACGCTTTTTCATTTCCTCGTCGTCGCTGCCCGCGACCTGGAAACCGGTAATGATATCAATCCGATCTTTCGTCACGGAATCCGTGCCAGGACGAATTGGACCGTCTGACATTATGATGCTGGGGCGGTCATGTTCGAGAAGCGCCGATAAGGTGCCGACAGGCGGCTTATCGCAAGCGACGACGGCTACGGTGCCCTCCAGGCCGCTTGCACTCAAGTGCTCACACACCGTGTCATGAGTGACTTCACGACCAATCAAGGAATACCGCATTTCACGGGTGCCGTTACGCATGCCATCGGAGGTCGCAACGGTATATTCTGGCTGCACCAACCGCATGCGCATCTGATCGCTACGACTGCCTATCTTCTGTCGTAGACATTCATGGATGACCTCGACCTTGCGCTGAACGCCAAGATAACATTGGGAATCTCCCTTATTGCCTACTACGCCGACTGACGGCTCATGGATGAGATCAATGTCCGTACCAAGCTCTCGAGCAATACCAACCGTCTGAGCGTTTCGGCCGGGATTATTGTCAAAAAGAAGCACTTTAGAATTTCGCACGACTGACACTCCTTCAGACTTGTTTGTCTATTGCACGCTTTATAAATGGAGGAAGGCCATAGTTACCTTCCTTAACGAGATCTTGTACAAAGTCGTAACGCCATATCAACTCTCATTCTACCCACAATATTAACCGACAAAATTTTTGAGCTACTCTCAACGGCCTCGGCCCGTTTAGCTTTGCTCTAAATTGGTTCCGAACGGGGAAGAGACCTGATACCAAATTAGGAAACAAACCTGCAGGCCATCAACATTTTGAGATTTATTTCCAAACAACGGTTCTGTGAGTTCTTGTCACCAGATTTACGCCATGATGCAGGTAATAGCAGTATGATGGGCACAGCAACGAAAGGCGTGGAGTTATGAAGTTCGGTCTTGGACAAGCAGCACCGAGAGTGGAGGATCGGCGTTTTCTGAAAGGGGGCGGTCGCTACACAGATGACATCAACCTCCCCAATCAGGCTTGGTCCCACATACTGCGTTCCCCGCATGCACATGCGCGGATCCGCTCAATTGACGTTGAGGCAGCTCGTACAGCCCCTGGTGTCCTGGCCGTGTTCACAGGTGCTGACGTCGCATCCGCTGGTCTCGGAGATATGCCTTGCCTTGCTGCCAAGGTCGCACCCCTGAAAAGACCTGACGGTGCGCCCATATTCCAGCCACCTCGCCCGGCACTGGTCATGGACAAGGTTGCATTTGTCGGCGACTACGTCGCGTTTGTAGTGGCAGATAGCCGGGACCAGGCACGGGATGCAGCCGAACTTATCGAAGTCGACTACGAGCCGCTGCCAGTTAACGTACGAACGGCCGCAGCCATCGGCGATGAGGCGCCAGCGGTATGGGAAGGATGCCCGGACAATATCTGTTTTCGCATGGAGCTGGGGGACAAGGCGGCAGTCGCACAAGCGATTGAAAGTGCCGATCATGTCACCCGGCTTAAACTTCCAATGTGCCGCGTGGCCATCAACCCCATGGAGCCTCGCGCAGCCATCGGCTCATATGATCCCTTTGAGGACCGTTATACACTCTACTCAGGAAACCAGTTTCCGCATGATATGCGAAACTGGCTCTCGGAGTCGGTTTTGGGCGTTGCGGAAAGCCAGATCCGGATCGTCAGTCCGGATATGGGTGGCTCCTTCGGTTTGCGGGCAAATATCTTCCCGGAGCTTCCTCTGGTTCTTTGGGCAGCGAAAAAACTCAACCGGCCGGTCAAGTGGACCAACGAGCGCTCAGACGGCATTCTTGATGAGCAGGCCCGAGACATGGTCATGGAAGTTGAGCTCGCTGTTGATAAGAATGGCCGCTTTCTTGCACTTCGTGTGCAGTGTCTTGCCAATATGGGCGCCTATTTGTCGAATTTTGGTCCACTGCCCGCTTTTGGCAACCTAGGCGGTGTGGCCGGAGTCTATCAAACACCCGCAATATTTGGCGAAGTTCTAGGCGTATTTACAAATACCAGCCCGACTGGTCCCTACCGCGGCGCCGGCCGGCCGGAGGCCACTTCAGCCATAGAACAGGCGATCGATTTGGCGGCGCGGGAACTAGGAATTGATCGTATCGAATTACGTCGACGAAATATTATTCCGCCGACGGCCATGCCATACCAAACCCCGCTCACCTACAACTACGATTGCGGCGAGTTTGAACGCAACATGGACCGAGCCTTGACTATTGCCGATACCGCCAGCTTCGAAGCGCGTCGGGATGAGGCGTGGCAAGAAGGCCGGTTACGTGGTCTAGGTCTTGCCAACTCGATTGAACAGGCCGCCGGTATGTTTGACGAGGGCGGCGAAATCCGCTTCGATCGACAGGGTCATGCCACGATCCACATGGGCACACATTCCCATGGTCAGGGCCATGAGACTGTATTCCGGCAATTGCTGTCAGAGAAGCTCGGTCTAGAATTTGAAGCAATGCGTTACGTTCAAGGCGACACCGACCTAATTAGCTACGGGCATGGCACTGGTGGCTCACGGGTCTCCGGTCTCGGCGGTAGCGCCCTGCTCGGTGCCGCTGAAAAAATCATCGAGAAGGGTCGCCAAATCGCTGCTCACAGCCTGGAGGCACCGGAAATCGATATCGAATTCGAGGATGGCCGCTTCACCGTTGCCGGAACCGATCGATCATTAACCCTAACCGATATAGCTGGCATTGCATTTCAACCATCGCTACTGCCGCCCGGTATGGATAGCGGTCTTCAGGGATTCGCAACTTTCAATGCATCGGCGCCGACGTTTCCGAATGCCTGCCATGTTTCTGAGGTTGAAATTGACCCCGAGACAGGTGTCATCAGGATCGTAAAATACGTCGCAGTCGACGATGTCGGGACGGTCATGAACCCATTACTTTTAAAAGGGCAATTGCATGGCGGTATCGTCCAGGGGGCCGGTCAAATTCTGGGTGAGCAAATCCAATGGGACGACACTGGGCAGGTGCTCACGGGCTCTTTCATGGATTACCTCATGCCTCGAGCGGACACCTTCCCGTACTTTGAGATTGAAACAAACTCAGTGCCGAGCCCAAGGAACCCGCTCGGCATCAAGGGCGCGGGAGAAGCCGGGACGGTCGGTGCCGTCGCCTGTCTGACCAGTGCAATTTTGGATGCTCTGGCGCCACTAGGGATCCGAGAACTAGATATGCCGGCAACGCCAGAAAAGATCTGGCGCGCTATAAATAGCCTTTGCTAACGGCCAAAAATATGTCGAATATTATAAGTATTTCAGGTAATTAGGTCAGAAAATTAATGTACTGTTAGAACTTCTACAAAAAATGTCATGCTCACACGCTCGGCTCGCTGCCCCAAAGTTGATAGCCCTACCTGTTCAATTCCTTAAGTATTGAACTTATGGTGATTTGATACGTTCTAAATTGGATTGCCCATTTCGAGACCGAAAGTAAAGTATGTCAGCAGCGCAAGAGGCGGAATTAAATACGGACGGTCGGACTTCAGTTCTGGCCACCAGCGTGCTGGTGGTCTTTCTGCTGGCAATGACCGTTACCATTGCCAACGTCTCCCTACCACAGATGCAGGGCTCCCTATCAGCAACACGAGATCAAGTAGCTTGGGTGGTCACCTCATTTTTGGTCGCCAATGCGGTTGGTGTTCCGGCAACAGGTTGGTTAACAGACAGACTTGGCTCCCGTCGATTAATTATCTGGGGAACGTTCGGCTTCTCGCTTGCCACACTCAGCTGTGCTCTGGCGCCCAACCTGGAACTACTCGTTTTATCGCGCGCTCTCCAGGGCCTATTGGGTGCGCCCCTGACGCCTTTGACAATGGCACTTGTGCTGAGCATGTATCCACGCCACCAACACGGATTAGTCACTGCGATTTTTGGTATCGGCGTGACAATTGGGCCAATTGTAGCTCCTTGGCTGGGAGGAATTCTGGCAGAAGATTATGGATGGCGGTCAGTGTTTTTTTTCGCAATGCCCTTCGCCACCCTGGCTTGCTTCGCCGTATTGATCTTTATTCCGCGTGACCGGCCGCAGCGGGAGCGCCGACTGGACCTGCGAGGCTTCATCTTTTTTTCCCTGGCAATTGCCTGTTTTCAATTAATGTTTGACCGTGGTGAGCGAAACGACTGGTTCGAGTCGGCGGAAATCACCATTGAATGCCTGACCGGATTTGTTTGCCTCTATCTGTTTGTGGTGCACAGCCTATCCTGGCGCACGCCGTACATCGACCTCCGTATCTTGGCTAACCGGCAACTAGCCATCGGTTTGCTGCTCGTCCTCGCATTCGGCATGTTGAGTTACTCGCCCATGGTACTGCTGCCAAACATGATGCAAAACCTGCGCGGCTATCCGGAGGAGATGATCGGCGTCCTACTAGCCATTCGCGGCCTCGGCATGACGTTAGGCTTCGTCGTCCTGCTCTGGGGTTCCCGGTACGACCCGAGAATTTGGCTATTTTTCGGTTTTACCCTTCAGGTCATCTCTGGCTGGGCAACGGCCACCTTCGACATAAATGTGACCGATTTTCAACTGGCATGGACCGGTTTTCTCTCTGGTCTGGGGATCGGATTTGTTTGGGTGCCCCTGACCGTGATCACCCTCGGTAGGGTGCCGCCGGCGCAACTACCACTAACGTCTTCACTATTTCATCTGCTCCGTCTCTTTGGCAGTTCCGTGCACATTTCTGCGTCAGTGGCGATCGCTCTCCGAACGTCGAAGTTGTCATTTGCGGAAATTATTGAGCGGCTGCAGCCGGGCCGCCCGGCCACCTGGGGTCTCGAAGGGACTTTGTCCGGTGCCCATCAGGCCGCACCAATTGTGCATGAAATTGGTCGGCAGGCACAGATGATTGGTTATCTCAATGCCTTCATGTTTTTTGCACTGACCGCATTAGTGGCTATGCCGTTGATCCTGGCGGTTCGCCCTCCGAAATACTAAAGTTCTCCGACGATAATTTTCACGGCACTACATGTAACCCTCCCAAAATTGGGGACATTATAATTATGAATAAGAGTTTTGGATTTTTGCCTTATGTAATGCTGGTTGTGGCGGCCATATTTTATGGCAGCCTTTTCTCACTAAATAAGATAGCCGCGGAAGCGTCCTGGCCGCCGGTGAGTTACGCCTTCTGGACGTCACTGTTCGCAGGCGCCATCCTGTACTTGATTGCCCTTCTGCGCAAAGAGCCGCCGCAATGGAGCTGGCCGCACCTTCGGGTCTACTTCATAATCGGCGGCCTAGGTATTGGCTTTTCAACGTCGCTGCTCACGTACGTTGCACCAAACCTGCCGGCCGGCGTTCTGACCATGGTCCTGGCTCTGTCACCTCCGTTTACCTACCTGATCAGTGTCGCCATTCGAATTGACCGGCTCTACATTCTGGGAGTGCTCGGCATATTATTTGGGCTTGGCGGTGTCGCCATTTTAGTGGGTCCAACAGCCGTTTTACCGACGGCCGATATGGTTGGTTGGTTCCTCTTATCGCTACTGGCGCCGCTATGTTTTGCTACCGCCAATGTCGCCGCCGCCGTGTTGCGCCCCCTCGAGGCAACCTCTGTCACCATGGCAGCCGGGATTTTGCTTGGATCGGCAATAATCGTTGCCCCTTTCATGTTCGCCTTTGATCAGTGGTCGACGCCTGGCGGCATGGGAGCAGGTGACTGGGCATTGACGGGGTCGATTGTCGTCAATTGCGTCGTTGTCATACTGTTTCTGGAAATTATTCGGCTGGCGGGGCCAACATTCTTTGCCCAGTTTAATTATCTGGCGGTGGTCGCCGGAATAGGCTGGGGTGCCCTGATATTTGGCGAACGTCTGGGTATTGGTGTCTGGTTGGCACTGGCTTTAATGGCCGTGGGCATCATCCTGATGGCGCTGAAGGAGCGTTGGCCGGCTAAAGCCAACAGTGACTAACCGTACTGGTCACCGCCCCTATTGTCCTGCCTGCTCATTCTTTGAACAGCCAGTAAACTTATGCCGCGGATTAACGCCGACTGGGAGATGACGACCCATTGTCAAATTTTTACGGGGTGGAGCGGAGACTGTCAGCTAATGACGATCAATTGATTAGGGGCGGCTTGCGAAGATGCCAATCGGTTTCCCTCTGGAACGTGGCGCCAATCCGAAGCAGCAGACCCTCCCCCCAGTGACGGCCGTGTATTTGGACGCCGATTGGTAGTCCATCACTGGTGAAGCCGCAGGGAATGGAAAGGCCGGGCACGCCAACCCAGGAAAATGGAAATGTGAAGGACGTAAGACGGTGCGTCGTTGCCAACATATCCTTACTATCGGCGATCCTGGGTGCAGGCACGGGCGTCGTCGGTGTCAGTATGACGTCCACTGCTTGTAGACAGCGTTCCACCCTCCTGTTCCAAGTCTGCCGTTGTTGCAGCGCCTCGGCGTAATCGGCTCCTGAAACGGACTTGCCGAGCAGGATACGATTGAGGACATCCTCCCCAAACATATCCGCTTGGTTTTCAACGCGTTCCCGATGAAACGCGTACAGGTCCGCCCACACCATGGGCATCACATTGGCCTGAATGGTTTCGGCGCCCTCGAGATCAATTGGAGTTAAAACGCCGCCCATGGATGCAAGTTTATCGGCGGCCTCCCTCACGGCGTCACTGATGCCCGGCGCAAGGTCATCAAAAAAATAATTGTTTGGCACGCCAATGCGGACCCCTTCAATACCGGCATCCAGTCGCGGCAAAAAATTTTCCCATTCGTGGTCTATTGAAGTTGGGTCGTTCTCATCGAAGAAGGCCATCACGGCAAACATACGCGCGAGGTCGATGACAGACCGTGCTAACGGCCCAGTAGTATCAATTGCTGGCGACAGCTTGGTCTTGCTGCCGCTCATTGGAATGGCGCCCATTGTCGGCCTCAAGCCGCTTACTCCATTTACCGATGCGGGGACGCGAACGGAGCCGCCGGTGTCCGATCCGACGGCGCCAATGCACATATTGGCGGCAAGGGAGGCCGCAGCTCCGCCGCTGGAGCCGCTGGGAATGCGTTCGAGGTCCCATGGATTGCGGGCGGGACCGTAATGCGGGTTTTGGGTCGTGGCGCCGTAACAGAATTCATGCAGATTGGTTTTTCCAAGTATTACGGCTCCTGCTTGGCGCAGGGCGCGAACAATCGGCGCATCTTGGTTTGGAACGTAATCCCGATAAAAGAGGGTGCCGTTGGTGCAGGGAACACCAGCAACGTCAATGCAGTCCTTTATGGAAATCGGCATGCCCGCCAGCAGTCCAGACCAATCACCACTTTCCATTTTAGCGTCAATTTTTGCGGCGTCGTCAATCGCCTGATCCGACATAACAGTGATGAAGGCATTAATTTTTTCGTTATGGCGCTCGATATGATCAAGACACGCTTGCGTTCTCTCCAGGGCTGTCATGATATTCCCCTCTTCAAAATTTCTAGGCTCAAAATTGCGATGTAAAGGGCCGAGATGGAAACAGTCTCTTGTTTTAATCTATGCCGTCAATAATGGCCTTGTTCATGTTTCTATTTTTACGTCAATGACGG
>CAJWZI010000040.1 GCA_913049615.1 uncultured Alphaproteobacteria bacterium
CTGGCCCCAGGTCTCCACCGCCAGGTCGACCGCTGCTTCCACCTGCTCTCCCCGGCGTACTTCGACCTTTGTGAACAAGACATCCGGGCCCAGTTCTTCCGCCAAGGCCACGCCCCGTTCCTTTTGCATATCGGCTATTAATACCTTGGCGCCTTCCGCCACGAACAGCCTAGTCGCTGCCTCGCCGATACCGCTGGCGCCGCCTGTGATAATCGCGACCTTTCCCGCTAGCTCGGCCATGTTCCCTCCGACCGTGATAATTTTGTCGAATTAGAGCATGTCCCATGCCGTCTGCCCAGACATCCCTGGGGTGCGCGCGGCGTCATTCGCTGTTATACAACGTCAGCTGAACTAAGGAGGCATCGCATGACTGCGAATGAGATCGCTCGGGTGCAAAGCTATTTGCGCCGCGCATTGGCCAATGAACGGATCGCCATAAGTCCGCCAGATCCCCCCGGCGCCCCGGTCGAAATGACTATTGCGGGGGAACAGTTCGGCGTGTTGTATCGTGACGATGACGAAGGTGAGGTTTCCTTCTCTCTAGTTATCTCAATCCTTGAAGAAGACTTGCCGCCTGTAGCTTAGGCAATACATATGGAAGATCATTCCCACTTATCGGATACAGAACTGCGTGTTCGAGCCTTGGAATCTCTGTTGACGGACAAGGGCTTGGTAGACCCGGCGGTTATGGACGCCATCGTTGACACCTACGAGAACAAGGTTGGTCCTCGCAATGGTGCCCGTGTGGTTGCGCGGGCTTGGATGGATAATGAATTCAAAAAATGGTTGCTGAAGGATGGCACGGGAGCAATCAATTCTCTTGGTTATGCCTCGACCCAGGGAGCGGATATAGTGGTGTTGGAGAACACCGAAAAGGTCCATAACATGGTCGTTTGCACCTTATGTTCTTGCTACCCCTGGGCGGTTTTAGGGCTGCCGCCGGCCTGGTACAAGTCCTTTGCTTATCGGTCGAGGGCGGTGAAGGATCCGCGGAGTGTGCTGGCAGAGTTTGGGCAGACGGTGCCTGACGACGTAGAGGTCCGCGTTTGGGATAGTACGGCGGAAGTGCGCTATCTAGTGCTGCCGCAGCGTTATCCCGGTACAGATGGTATGGGCGAAAATGAGCTTGCGGATCTAGTGACCCGAAATTCCATGATTGGCACGGAAATACTGGACAGGAATTGATCAGTGGACGGCATTCATGACATGGGCGGCATGGACGGCTTCGGCCCAATCCCCATTAAAAACAAAGAACCGGTATTTCATGCCACCTGGGAGGCGCGCGTGTGGGCCATGAACACGGCATTAGGGGCTTGGGGGGAGTGGAATATCGATGCCGGCCGTTACACCCTCGAACAACTTGATCCGGCCCTCTATCTCAGCTCCAGTTACTACCAGCGTTGGCTGTACCGGACGGAAAATTTACTTGTCGATCATGGCTTGGTTAGCCGGGAGGAGATTGAAACGCTGCCGGCGAACCGCAAGACGAAAAATTCGCGAGAACCGTTGAGCCTCGACGAAATTCTTACCCGTCAGCGCAATACGCGCTCGGCGAGGTTGAATGACGACGTTGCACCTCGGTATCACATGGGCGATCAGGTGCGGGCACGTAATATTCATCCCAAAGGACACACCCGAATTCCCCGGTACGTGCGCGGCAGGCTCGGCGTTATCGACCGGGACCATGGTGTATTCATTTTCCCTGACACAAACGCGGTCTTTGCCGGTAAGAGACCACAGCACCTGTATAGCGTTTGCTTCACGGCCCGCGAAATTTGGGGCACCAAGGCGGTCGTTACGGACAAGGTCTATGTGGATATGTGGGACGAATATCTAGAGCCGAGTTAGTATGAACAAACCACAAAATGTGCCGACGGAATCTCAGCTACCCTCCCTGCCACGGGACGAGGACGGTCCCGTCTTCAATGAGCCATGGGAGGCGGAAGCCTTCGCAATGACCTTGAACCTGTATGCCCAGGGCTATTTCACTTGGCTGGAATGGGCCGAACGCTTGGGTGCGGAAATCTCCGCAGCTCCTGACGCGGGCGATGCCGATCGGGGCGACACTTATTATCTACACTGGCTGAAGGCTTTGGAGGGATTGGTAGCCGAAAAGGGGTTGCTTACCACCGATGATTTGGCGAATCGCAGGGATGCTTGGGACAAGGCTGCCCGTGCCACGCCCCACGGCCAACCCATTGTGTTACCACCGGACGCTTGAATAGGCATTTCTGGGGACTATTAAATGACCATCGTACTCCGAAACGCAGAGGCATCGGACGAGGCGCGCTGCGTCGAACTGCTATCTGAATTGCAATCGGATACGGCTTCAAGTCGATCGCGGCCATTGGGAGACTCCTTTCAGCAACTTGTCACAAAGGAGCGTGGCGAAATAACCCTGGCGGTTGAAGGTGAAAATATCCTTGGCATGGCAACCGTCAGTTATAATTTAGCCATGCGCTATGGTGGAGAATACTGCCAGTTGGAAGAACTTGTCGTCACATCTGAGGCTCGTGGCAAAAATATAGGCGGGTTGTTAGTGCAGCGGATCATCGATAATTCGCGCGACAGAGGATGTGCAGAGATAGGCCTATATTTACTCAAAAGCACAGAACACAATCGGCCTTTCTATGCCAAATTCGGGTTCAAGGATTTTGGCACCGAAATGCGCCAAAATCTCCGCCAATCATAGGTCCCAAGGATTTACTTGGAACTGTTCATGAAGATATAGGGTGCCATGGACTGTTGCGCGCTCCCCCGGCGCTCATGCCATTTCGCCGGCCCACCATAGTACGCTAAACTGCCGGGCTCAGCGGTGCCGTCGCCATTGTAATAGGATAAGCAGTCCCGCAACGGGCTAGTCACGATGTCCGCTTGGCGGCAATGTTCGGCATATTCGATTTCCAAGTCCTTGCGGACATCTACAACCATAGCGCCATTGGTCCGCATGGTTTCCATCATCCAAACGATGTAATCCGAATGAGCTTCCAGGCCGCGGATGAAATTGAATTGACCACCGCCGCCCTGGGGACCGGACATGATGAATAGATTGGGAAATCCTTCACTGTGTATACCTAGAAAGGTGCGGGTGCCTTCTTCCTGCCATTTATCTTTCAGGCTTCGGCCGCCCACTCCCTCGATCATGTTGAACGAGGCCGTGCCCATCCATTGAAATCCGGTGGCATAGATCAAGACGTCAAGGGGATATTCCTGACCGTCATGAACGATGCCACGCTCATTAATTTTCTGCACGCCATGGGGCGCGGTATCGACGAGCGTGACGTGCGGCAGATTAAATGTTGGTAGGAACTCGTCATGGAACGCCGGTCGCTTGCAGCCATATGGATAATAAGGTTTGAGCGCGCCGCCAACGGCAGAATTCTGTACAACTGCATCAACCCTGGCGCGGATCTGCTCCATGATCCGAAAATTGGTGTTCAACTGCTTCTTGATCAACTCTTCCGGTGCCAATTGTGTCTTATGCTTTTTCCGTGTCTTGAATATGTCGACCTTTCCCGACAGATAGTCGTCATTGCCTTGTAAGGCGGTCCGGCCCGAGGATATCTTAGCCAATCGTTCTCGTCGGGCTAAGGACCAACCCGGTTCCTGCTTCCAAGTTTCAATTTCTTCTTGGGTCGTTTCCCTCTGATCGCGCACGTCGATCGACGAAGGGGTGCGTTGGAAGACATACAATTCTTTCACCACCTTTGCGATTTCGGGAATGACTTGCACGGCAGTCGCGCCTGTCCCCAAAATACCTACGCGTTTGTCCTCAAGGTCGATGGTGTAGTCCCAACGCGAAGTATGGAAGGAGTCACCCTTGAAGGTTTCCATGCCAGAGATGCGGGCTAGGCGCGGGTTAGTTAAGATGCCGTTGGCCAGCACGACGTAACGCGCGCGCATGGCATCTCCCCGATCTGTTATCACGGTCCAGCGTTTAGCGTCTTCATCCCAGACTGTTTTTTCTACGGTAGTATGAAACAAGCAGCGGTCATAAAAGCCGAATTTTTCCGCTATGCTTTGGCAATATTCTAGTATTTCAAAGCCCGAGGCGAACTTCATAGTGGGGAAATAGCCCATCTCTTCCAAAAGGGGCAAATAGCTGTAGGCCTCCACATCACAGGCGATACCGGGATAACGGTTCCAATACCAGGTGCCGCCCACATCGCCGCCCTTTTCACAGAACCGGACATCGGTGAATCCTGATTTTTGCAGTTTGTACCACAGCATTAGGCCGCCAAACCCGGCACCTACTACAAGAATTTCGCAATTGTCTGACAAGGCATCCCGCTCCACTGGGTCGTTGGAGTAGACATCTTCCAGGTAACGGGTGAATTCCCCTTCCATGGCCATGTAATCAGCAGCACCCCTGCGCGCTTCCTTGAACGCACGATATTTTGCTTGCTCCTTGGCATCAAAGACAGCACCGGATGGCTGCGGCGGCAAAGTTTTTAGTGCGTCGTCCTTGATAGTTGAATAGCCCTTACCAGCGATCTTGTCAGTCGCCTTGGATGCGCGCGTGCTAAATGATTTTGACCCGGTCTTGGGGTCAATACGGATCGACGATGTCATTAATTTTTGCTTTCCGCATTGATGACGATTTCCTTGATAAGAGTTATGGGTTTGGCGGTGCCGCTGTCAATGTTTGTGTAAAAATCTAATCGCGCAATGTGGGAGGAGTATATTCATGCTTCCCGGAAAATGGTGCTTGGATAATGAAAACGTATCGCTTTAGATTGTGGCTGTTTCGGATGTTTTTTGAAAGAAACCAATTCCATGAACGAATGTCCGTGTGGTTCAGGCAAACAATTTGGAGATTGCTGCAGCCCCTATATTGATGGCGCGCCGGCGCCCACCGCAGAGGCGACCATGCGCTCGCGCTACAGTGCGCACGTGTTGGGTGAGGTTGATCATCTTCTGGCCACTTTGTCGACGGAACAACGCGCCGATTATGACCGGAAAGAGGCGCAGCAAGCCTTCGCCGATACCAAATGGCTGGGCTTGGAAATTCGAAAAACTCGGCGAGGTGAAAAGGGGGATGAAACCGGAGAAGTGGAATTCGTGGCCCGATATCGCTCAGGCGGTCAGACGGTGTCTCATCATGAATTGTCATTTTTCACGCGCGAGGACGGCCGATGGGTCTTTTCAGGTTGCGAAATGAACCCAAAGGCCCCCACGGTCCGCCTGCAAAAGGTCGGCCGCAACGAGCCGTGCCCGTGTGGTTCAGGCAAAAAGCACAAAAAATGCTGTGGGGCGTAGCGCCCTTCGAGGCTGTGCAAGCCGCAATATCAATTGTTTATGCCGCCGCATCGACCTCTGCGACAAGTTTGCGCACCAACGGTATTAACTCAGCGCCATATTGCTGGGCATCTGGCAGTGGATCATAACCGCGAACTAGCAGACTGGTCGCGCCTAGTTTGTAATATTCGACCATCGCCTTAGCGACAGTATCAGGTGCACCGACCAAAGCAGTAGAATTTCCCTGAGCGCCCGTCGCCTGGGCCAACTTCATCCAAAGGCAGCTGTCGTGCAGTTCCCCTGTCTCCGCCGCAGCTAACAGGCGCAGAGAACCGATATTTTCCCGCTGTCCAAGCTTCTGACTGCTCCGCTCTATTTGCGCTAGAATATCATGAGCACGGTCCCATGCCTTGTCGTCGGTTTTCGCCAGGATGGGCCGGGTCGAAAGACTGAATGTGGGTGTTCGGCCGCGGCTCGCTGCGGCTTTGTGGACGCGGGCCATAAATGCCGCTGTGTCCGCTAGCGGTTCTCCCCACAACATGAAGACGTCCAGATGCGGCGTCAAAGCAGCAATTGCCGCATCCGAACCGCCACCGCCATAGACGGGGATATGCGGCAACTGTCGGCAGCGTATATCCGCTTGGGCCCCTTTCAGGCGATAGAACTGGCCATCGTGGTCGAATGGTGCCGTTTCTGTCCAATTTCGCCGGAGGATCCCGGCATATTCGTCAAGCCGAAGGTAACGGTCATCGTGATCAAGAAAATCACCGTCTTTCGCTTGATCCACATCGTTGCCCCCTGCAATCAGATGTACGGCCAGACGCCCATTACTCAACTGATCAAGAGTAGCTAGTTTTCGTGCCGCTAGGGTGGGGGATATGAAGCCGGGCCGGTGGGCCAACAGAAAAGCCAGGCGTTCTGTCTGTGCTGCGGCATGAGCAGTGATCATGAAACCGTCAGGTGCGCCGGAAAAATAGCCGACTAAAACCCGATCGAAATCGGCTGCCTCGTGTAACTTGGCCGATTCTGTGATGACGTCAGTATTGAATGGTGGTCCGGCTGGCGCGATGATTTCCGAACTTACGCGGGGGGCGACCCATCCGATCATCTCTACGGGCATTTTGGTACCTTTCGGTAGGTCGCTACCGGCGGTGACATTCGTAAGAACTTTCTGCCTCCGTATTCTACCAACCCGGCGTCTGTTTTACGTGATGGATTTCTCATCGCCTCCGTTACATCATCTACTTGATCGCTTCAGCTTATGCGGGGTCGAAATAATGAATTTCGAACAAAACGCAGCCACTTTCCGATTTGAACGGTCCGTGGGGTGCGCCGGGCGGCCGGCAGGCATAGGTGTTGGCCTGGAAGGGTTCACCACCCTGGCCGTTCTCGTCATTGCCCACGGTGAGGTCACCGGAGACCAGATAAACTTCCTCCCAATGCTCATGTACGAAGGGTACCGTAGTGTAAACACCAGGCTGAAATCGCAGAAGTCGGGTTCGGCTGCCTCGGTTGTTTTCTTCATCCAGCATGCCAGCTAATATCTTCTGCTGTATTCCTTCTGGATAACCGAGTGGTGTGGCCCAACCGTCGTCGAAATTGACGGGGAAGAATTCCTTGTGTTCCTTAGTCACGGCCATGGTGCTTGCTCCATTCTTAGGTTTCGTCGGATAGGGAATAGTTGTTCAGGATCTGGTCGACCAGAGCCTTGCTCTCATCCCAGTCATAGGTTCGATAGCTGTGATTCTTGGTCACAAAAGTGGCGCCGGCGTAAAACATTTCATATTGGGTATGGCGAGACGCGAACTCGGATCCGACCGCATCCCATGCCAATTTGAAAAATTTTACCCGGTCCTCAGAGTTGCGGACAGGCGATTGCTGAGTGATGCTAATCATCTCGCGCAGTTCCGGGTTAGTGAAGTCTGCTACCGACGATGGCAGCATGATCATGCCGCCTCCTGCTAGGTCCCGTAAAGTGGCCATCACTTTTGGGTATAGTTGCTGGGTCAAGACCTGGGCCGAATACAGGGTATGCCGGTCTGGTGCAAAGTAACCGAAATGGTTCCGGCCCTTCACTTCCATGGAATTCACCATGGCTTCCACCATGGCGCCATGGGCAGCCAGCTGGCCCAGGGTCTCACGGACCTGAGGGAAGTTGGTCGTACCGTTGGTTTCAGCGATCATGTGTCCCAGGCCAATAAGAAATTTCATCTTCACCATCAGGCGGATCTGGGCCTGGTAGTTCTGATAAACGTGGGCCGGTGTAGCGTGGAATTGTTTTTGACACATCTCTACATCCTGGTCGATGAATACCCGATCCCATGGCACCTTGACGTTGTCGAAGAATAAGACAGCGTCGTTCTCATCGAAGCGGTGAGAGAGGGGATTGTCGAATTCGCTGGGGGCATGGGCCTCGTAGGATTTGCGGGAAAGAACTTTCAGGCCCTTGGTGTTCATGGGCACGGCGAAAGAAAGGGCAAAACGGGCGTCGCCGGGCTGTAAAGGCTGGATACAGGTAACAAAAACTTCATTTGCCACCACGCCGCCCGTGGCCAGCATCTTGGCGCCATGAATAGTCAAGCCTTTCTCATCGCGATCCACCACGCCGGCCGTCAGGGCTTCATTGGACTGTTCATGTGCTGCCTTAGAGCGGTCTGCCTGAGGGTTGATGATGACATATGTTAAATATAATTCATTATCCCGGGCATACCGGTAGTAGTCCGCCAGGGCTCCAGCGCGGTCAGGATCGTAATCGGCAAAGACAGATCTGCCCATGAACATGCCACTGATGCATGAAGCCACGTGATCTGGCGCTCGGCCCAGGAAACCGCCGTGCAGTTCGGTCCAGGCGACAAGGGCCCGGCGCCGGGCAACTAGTTCGTCATAGGATGTAGGCAACTGCCAAATGCGGTTCGCGCGGCCGTCTCCGTCAGGGACTGAAAATGTCATCAAATCCAAATTCTCAGCCTGACTTTGAAAATCGTATAGCCGACCAACTGTGGCGACCACGTTCCTAAAGGCCGGATGAGTCGTGACATCGTCCACCACTTTGCCATCCAGATAGATCTGACGGCTGTCCCGCAACGAATTTATGTGTTGTTCGCCGGTTTTGATCATCATCATTGCCCGTAGAGTATTTGAATGGTCCGAGCATATCTGCAATTACGGCGAGGGCAATGGTCAGAACGAAGTTGTCTTTTAATTCGATGGCCGAAATTATCCAATTTTTGGTGCTAATTTTTCATAAATGGAGTTTTAGCAATGCAAATTTGCCCGTGGGTATGATGACTGAGGACCGCTATCTGGCGGTTCTTCAGGGCATCGCCGGAGATCTGATGGGTGCAGTTACGATTGCATTCTGGGACACCGGCCTAGTTGTAACGATGTTGACTGTTAGGCTTAAGAAAATCGGAATTATTTTGGGTGGTTGTGTAAGTATTGGGATCACCCCGCGTGAGAGGTCCAAGGCAACGAGCAATAGGGCCCGTCTGTCAATTTAGAGGTTAGCGTCGTTTAAAGTATTCCGGCCGAAACCCATCATCAAAAGAAATCTAAACATCCTGGACAGGTAAATTCTTCTTAAGAGGTGGTAGTCAATAATCTAACGAACTATACAATATGATTGATATCCTGTGACGGCAGTTTTTTCATCGCCGCCAACACATTAGATACTAAAGCCGCCGACCTTGGTTTCGAGGTATTCGTAGATACCTTCCCGGCTACCTTCTCGGCCTAGGCCGCTGTCCTTCATGCCGCCAAAGGGGGCGGCAGCCGATGCGGGATTTATGTCATTGATACCGATAATGCCGAA
>CAJWZI010000041.1 GCA_913049615.1 uncultured Alphaproteobacteria bacterium
TACACATTTTACGGACTGTAAGTTATTGAAAACAAACGTGATTCTAGGAGAACCATCCCTTGCGAACCAGGTGCTCTCCCAACCGGGCTACACCCCCATTACCTATTGAGAACATGATTAACCCACTTTCACAATACACCGAGGATCTTAATGTTAATAGATACAGCGGCTTACACGCATCATTTATTGCAGTGATTTACACCTCAACATTTTGTAATTATTAAATAATTTTGCCGAACTGTCCCGGGCGAAAGTAGCGCTCTCCCAACTGAGCTAAGGCCCCGAACATCCGCCGGCACATAGTTACCTAACAGCTACACCGTTAAGGGCTACAACTTCGCTATTTGGTCCACTTGCATGCTTGCGTTGGCGGCTAGGGGGCATTACACCTGTGGTCACAATTATAAAGGCGTCACAAAAGGGACTGGGACTTCACATGTGTTCCGTAGTTGAATTGGTATCCAGCGTCATGATGCTGTATTTCTGGATGATCTTGATCCAGGTCGTGATGTCGTGGCTGGTGGCTTTCAACGTCATCAATACCCAGAACCGGTTTGTCTATACGGTTGGTAATTTTCTGCATCGGATCACCGAGCCGGCCCTAGGGCCCATTCGCCGACTGTTGCCCAATCTGGGCGGTATAGACCTCTCACCGGTGGTGCTAATCCTGTTATTGGTGTTCGTACAGAACCTTTTACGGGAGATATCAGAATGCGGCCACACATTTTAAGATGAGCCTACCCGCCCGCTACGCCCCGGACATTGACGTATAACGAATAGAGCGATTGGCTGGCCGCCATGAACAGGCGGTTGCGCTTGGCCCCGCCGAAACAGACATTTGCGCAGCGTTCCGGTAGGGCAATGCGCCCAATCTTGGTCCCGTCGGGGGCAAAAACCATCACGCCATCCAGGTCCGCGCTGCCCATGCCCCAACCGCACCACAGATTACCATCGATATCGCAGCGCATACCGTCCGGCGTGCCGTCGGGGCCAGCGTCGATGTGCACCCGTTTGTTTGAAATTGTTTTGCCATCTTCGCCCACGTCATAAGCCAATATTTTTCGGTAGGGGACACCTCGTGATTCGACCACGTACAGAATGCATTCGTCCGGAGAAAAACAAAGGCCGTTGGGGCCCAGCACATCGTCCGCCACTACCGTCGCCGTTCCACTATCACCATCAATGCGATAGATGGCCTGTGGGACCTGTGGCTCGGCTTTATGCCCCTCATAGTTGCCCAGTATGCCGAACGGCGGATCCGTGAACCAGATGGAGCCGTCGGAATTTACCACCACATCGTTGGGGGAGTTCAGGGGCTTGCCCTGCCATTGATCCATCAGAACTGTGATTTCGCCGTCATATTCCGTCCGTGTGATGCGCCGACCGTGCTCGCAAGTGATCAAACGTCCCTGGCGGTCCCGGGTGTTGCCATTGCCGAAATTACTGGGTTTGCGGTAAGTGGCAACACGGCCGGTCTCCTCCTCCCACTTCAGCATACGGTTGTTTGGAATATCGCTCCACAACAGATAACGGCCATCGCCAAACCAGACCGGCCCTTCCGACCAGCGGCAACCGGTATACAGGCGTTCCACGGCAGCGGAAAACACCCGATATTGTTCAAACCGGCTATCCAGGGTTTCGATCAGGGGATCAGGATAGCGGGGATGCTCCCGCCAGCCGGCGGATTTGGGGTGCCTTGACATAGTCTAATCTCCCTCAAACTCCATCAGGCAGCGCACGGGCACGCCCATCTCCTCCAACCGCTTGCGCCCGCCCAAGTCGGGTAGGTCGACAATGAATGAAGCGCCCACGACTTCACCGCCGGCATCGCGCACCAACTGCGTGGTGGCAATAGCGGTGCCGCCGGTAGCGATTAGATCATCGATGATCAGGATCCGATCGCCTTTTTCGATACTGTCGATATGGATTTCCAACTCGTCCGTGCCGTATTCCAATTCGTATTCCACAGAAATGGTTTGCCACGGCAATTTGCCTTTTTTACGTACGGCGATGAAGCCGATAGACAATTGATGAGCCACCGCTCCGCCCAAAATGAACCCCCGCGCCTCGATCCCCGCAATGCGGTTGATATCGCCGCCGGCAAAAGGGTGCACCAGTTCATCCACCGTGCGGCGAAAGCCTGCCGGATGCTGCATCAGGGTGGTGATATCCCGGAACATGACGCCGTCCTTGGGATAGTCAGGAATGGTGCGGATCAAGTCCTTCAAATTCATGACGTATTTCCTTAGCCATTGAGCATTCGGCCAGCGACCGCGTCCAGTTTTGCTAATAAATCGGGGTCACGTTTTTCGGGCGCGGTCATTAATGCCATCTCGAGGGCATGATCGTCCCCTGATGGGCATACAGCGGGACGCTCCTTCATGCGAGGCGCCACCTTCTTGACAAGTTCCCGGGCATGTTCCGCATTTTCTAGCAGGACCCGGATCACATCGTCCACCTGTACTGCGTCGTGGTCTGGATGCCAGCAATCGAAATCGGTCACCATGGCCACGGTGGCATAGGGAATTTCCGCCTCGCGGGCTAGTTTCGCCTCAGGCATGTTGGTCATGCCGATCACCTGGCAGCCCCATTGGCGATAAAGGTTGCTTTCGGCCAGAGAGGAAAATTGCGGTCCCTCCATACACAGATAAGTGCCGCCGCGATGTACCGACACGCCCACCTCTCTCGCGGCCTGTTCGCACCAATCCCCTAGTCGGGTATTCACCGGGCGGGCCATAGAGACATGCCCCACCATGCCGGTCCCGAAAAAGCTCTTCTCTCGCGCGAATGTGCGATCGATGAACTGATCAATTATGACGAAGGTGCCAGGTGGCAATTTTTCATTGAATGAGCCGCAAGCGGACAACGAAATGATGTCGGTGACCCGAGCACGTTTCATGGCATCAATGTTGGCGCGGTAATTGATCGTACTGGGCGTCTGCACATGGCCCCGACCATGGCGCGGTAGAAACACCATATCCACGCCATCTAAGTTGCCGAACAACAGCTCGTCCGAGGGCTCCCCCCAGGGGCTTTCAATCGCTTGCCAGCAAGTGTCATTTAGCCCATCTATTTCGTAAACGCCGCTGCCACCGATGACACCCAAGACCGGTTGGTCATGAAAATTACCCATTTCAGCCTCCACAGCAGCGTTGTTTAAAGTTTTCGTATACGGTGGTTTGTTCAGGCTTGGCAAGGCGAATGCAGCGAACAATAAATGTGTGCCATGTCGCAAATTATTCGAAAATTTGGCTTACATCTTTTCAAATAGATTCTAATTTGTAGGCAGTCATCTTCATTTCACCCCGCGCCTGGACAATGGCATAGTGTTGGAATGTTGCCGGTTTTTTTGATCGGGTGTCCACTCTTTGGGGCGCGGGTGGCTTGGAGTGTTTTTATGCAGGTAACAATATTGGGCTGTGGCACATCTGGCGGGGTTCCCCGGATAGGCAACGTTTGGGGCGTTTGTGATCCAATGGAACCCCGGAACCGGCGCCTGCGATCCTCAATCCTTGTACAAAGCGATACAACTAGTCTGGTCGTTGACACCACTCCGGACCTGCGGGAGCAGTGTCTGGCCGCCAACCTAATGCACTTGGATGCTGCCCTTTACACACACGATCACGCCGACCATGTGAATGGCATTGATGATTTGCGTGGGTTCATGGTTTTGCAGGGCGGTCGAATTCCTGTATATGGCGGCGCTGACACGATGCAAAGCATCACGCAAAGGTTCGGCTACATTTTTGCCTCCGCCCGGAATTATCCCCCAATTGCCACAGCCCATTTGATTGATGGATCCTTCCGAGTTGGAGATATTAACATCGAGCCCTTCAGGCAGATACATGGTGGCATGGACAGTCTTGGTTTTCGCTTTGGCAACATGGCCTATTCCACTGACTTGAACGATTTTCCGGCCGAATCCTTCGAGAAATTGCGGGAATTGGATGTGTGGATCGTCGATGCCTTGCGGCCGAAACCCCATCCTACGCATACGCATTTGGAACAAACTTTGGAATGGATCGCGGAATTGCAGCCCAAACGTGCTGTGCTGACCCATATGACCTGGGATATGGATTATGCCACCCTGTGCTCGGAGCTGCCTTCTGGGGTTGAACCGGCCTATGACGGCATGGTTTTACAGTTTTCTTGAATTTTGGGCTTGAAGCATAATTAGGGAGCCGCGGCTTTGTCACCGCGACGCGCTCGCATAGGGCAGTGCCGGAGGATGAGGGAATACGCTTCAGCAACACCAACCAGGTTGGAAACAGTTGATGCAGTTTTTTCGCCTGGCACCTATCGGACTGTTAGGCACGTTGGAAAGGATTGATTAAGAAACCGCTATTTTGCAGTATTTTTGGATCTTTCTCCATATTGGTCGCGATTGGTCTTGGCCTTCTGGCCAAGCTTGAAGTGCGCTAGGCCAAATGCGGTCATTCCACCTTGGCGCAGCCCATGGCATAGTATTTCCATGAACAAAGATGAAAGCCACACCAAAACCGAAACCGCGGCGGCCACAGATGGCTCCCGTCATCTTTTTCTGGTCGATGGATCGGCCTACATATTTCGTGCATATCACGCCCTGCCGCCGTTAACGCGGAAGAGCGATGGGCTGCCTGTCGGTGCGGTTTCTGGTTTCTGCAATATGCTTTCCAAGCTTGTGGATGATGTGCGCGAAAGCGGCGAGGCGGATTATTTTGCGGTGATCTTCGATGCGGCGCGCAAGACTTTCCGCAACGACATTTATCCCGAATATAAGGCGCATCGGCCACCACCACCTGAGGACCTGCGGCCACAGTTTCCGCTGGTGAAGCAGGCCAGCCAGGCCTTCAATCTTGCCACCATCGAGATGCCCGGCTTCGAGGCGGACGACATCATAGCAACGTACGCCCGCCAGGCGCGGGAGTCTGGCATGTCGGTCACCATTGTTAGTTCCGACAAGGATTTGATGCAACTGGTAGGCGATGGGGTGGTTATGCATGACCCCATGAAACAACGCCGGATCGGTCCCAAACAGGTGGAAGAGAAGTTCGGCGTTGGCCCAGACAGGGTTGTCGACGTGCAGGCCCTGTGCGGAGATTCCACGGATAATGTGCCAGGTGTGCCGGGGATCGGCGTCAAGACGGCCGCCCTACTGATCAATGAATACGGCAATTTGGATGGGGTGTTGGATCGGGCGGAGGAAATCAAACAAACGAAGCGCAGGCAAAACTTAATAGATCATGCGGATCTCGCCCGCATCAGCCGCCAGTTGGTAACTTTGAAGGATGACGTTCCTGTGGACTTGGGCCTAGAGGATCTGCGGCTGAAAGACCCACAGCCCGATGTCCTGCTTGGCTTTATGGCGGAGATGGAGTTGGGGCGTCTGGCGGGACGTATCGCCCAGCGTCTGGGCGGCGAAGTGTCTGCGACCGTTGCCGCATCCGAACCTGAAAAACCGGGCGAAACAGACTACCAATGCATCCAATCACTGAAAGCGCTTCAGCCGTGGATTGATTTAGCCCGGTCGGTGGGCGTCGTCGCCGTGGATACTGAAACCACCTCGTTGGACGCTATGGCAGCGGATCTGGTTGGGGTGTCATTGTCCGTGCGGCAGGGGCAGGCCTGCTACATCCCACTAGGGCATACCGGGCCGTTGCCTGCGGGTGAATTGGATTTGGAAGGTGAGACGGACGTGCCCGACCAGATCCCACTGGACCAGGCGCTGGATTTACTGAGGCCGCTGTTTGAGGACCCATCCGTTTTAAAGGTGGGACAAAACCTGAAATACGACATGTCGGTACTTCGCCGCTACGGTGTCGACTTGATGCCCATCGACGACACCATGTTGCTGTCCTATGTGACTGAGGGCGGCATGCATGGTCACGGCATGGACGAATTGTCCAAACTGCACTTGGATATCGAACCCATACCGTTCAAAGAGGTGGCTGGCAGTGGCAAATCACGGATTACCTTCGATCGGGTCCCCCTGGACAAAGCGACGGAATATGCAGCCGAAGATGCTGATGTGACTCTGCGCCTGTACAATTATCTCAAACCGCGCCTGTTGGCGGAACGCAAGCATGCGGTCTATGAAACCCTGGAACGACCCCTGGTACCCGTTTTGGTAGGGATGGAGCAGGCGGGCATCCTGGTCGATCGGGCCGAACTGGCCCGTCTGTCTGCTGATTTCGGGGCCCGTATCGGCACCTTGGAAGGTGAGATCCAAGATCTAGCTGGCGAGGCCTTCAACGTGAACTCGCCCAAACAACTTGGAGAAATCTTGTTCGACAAGATGGGTATTCCCGGTGGCAAGAAAACCAAGAGCGGGTCCTATGGTACTGGGGCAGATGTGCTTGAGGGGCTGGCGCTGCAGGGGCACGAACTACCAGTCAAGGTGCTCGAATATCGCCAATTGGCTAAGTTAAAAAGTACCTATACCGATAGTCTGCAGGGCCAGATCAACGTGGTAACGGGCCGGGTGCATACATCCTACGCTATGGCGGCGACATCGACAGGACGTCTGGCTTCGACTGATCCTAACCTACAGAACATTCCAGTGCGCACTGAAGAGGGTAGGCGTATCCGCAAGGCCTTTATCGCCGCGCCGGGCTGGAAATTATTAAGCGCCGACTATTCCCAAATCGAATTACGCATTTTGGCTCACATCGCCAATATCAAATCCCTGCGCGATGCCTTCCATGCCGGTCACGATATCCACGCTATGACGGCGGCCCAGGTCTTTGAACTGCCGATGGAAGACATGGATCCAATGATCCGCCGCCGGGCCAAGGCAATTAATTTCGGTATTATTTATGGCATTTCCGCGTTTGGCCTGGCCAACAATCTGGGTATCGGACGGGGTGAGGCCCAGGCCTATATCAACGCCTATTTTGAACGTTATCCAGGAATTCGGGATTATATGGAGATCACCAAGGCCCAGGCGCGGGAATTGGGATATGTTGAAACTATCCATGGCCGGCGTATTCACATGCCTGGTATCAATGACAAGAACCCAGCCCGGCGTGGTTTTCACGAGCGGGCAGCCATCAACGCCCCAATCCAGGGCTCCGCCGCGGACGTTATCCGCCGCGCCATGGTCGCCATTCCACCTGCTTTGTCTATAGCCGGATTGGGAGCCAAAATGCTGTTGCAGGTGCATGACGAATTGATATTCGACGTGCCCGAAGGAGAAGTCGAGGAAACTATCGTGTTAGTCAAGAAGGTCATGGAAGGAGCCGCCCATTTGTCGATCCCTTTGATTGTGGATGCCGGTATCGGGGACAGCTGGGCTGAGGCGCACTAGTGTATCCGCGCTGCAAACGCGTACCCGGTAAGGCACACGCAAGTTAGAAATCGCCACTAACCACGTTTCTCGTAATCCACGGTTAGCCACCGTTCGGGACGGATCTCGATCTTGATGGCGTTGCCCTGGGCGTAACGCTCGGCCAGCGCGGTGGCGTAGTCTTTACCTGCCCGCTCTCCAAGGTAACGCTGGGCCATGGGCTGAAGGTCATTCAACCGATCTGAGCGGCCGATATGGAAAACGGGCCCTTCGATGGAAATGTATTTATATGGCGCGGTAGTGGTCTGAACCAGGAAACTGACCCGGTTGCCTACTGATAGCAATTGACCCTTGCGCGCCGTTTTTTGAGTCAGAAACCAGATCTTTCCGCCTGGCACATAATCATACCAGACTGGGCTGGACAAAGGGCCCTTGCCGGGTTCAGGAATGGAAAGAACACCAATATGGGCTTCCCGCAAAAAAGCCTCGCGCTCCTCCACTGTCATGCTGGTCGACATCCACTCCTCCCGTGATTGCTGGATTCGATTTGCCCATTATGATGCAGCCTCGAACAGTAAATCACAAACAGTCCCGGCAAATTTTCGGCGCAGACCGGTTCAGATCGATTTTTTGCAATTCTGCTGGCGCTGGGACTTTGCGTCGCCATGGGGTTGGCTGGCGGATCTGGCGGCCCTGGCTCCTGATTGGCGGTGGCGGGAAACTTTTTTGGCTTCCACCCGGCCTGCAAGGCATCCAAATTGGACCCCGTCGATGTCCCAGGCCATGAAAAGGCGTTACGCGCAGGGCAAGCGGTCCCGGTTATGGGGTGCATTCAGGTCCTGATAGGGTCCGGATGATACAATGCCGAATGGGTTAATAGCCAGATGACTGCTGTAATAATGCTGCTTGATGCGCGGCATATCGACGGTCTGACCGATACTGGGCCATTGATATAATTCTCGCATATAGTTTGATAAATTAGGGTAATCGGCGATGCGTTGCCGGTTGCATTTGAAATGTCCCACATAGACCGTGTCGAAGCGGATCAACGTTGCGAATAGGCGCCAGTCTGCCTCTGTAATGCGGGCTCCTGTTAGGTAACGTTGCCCTTCTAGGCGCGCCTCCATTTGATCCAGCGCTGAGAAAAGGTCTTTGAAGGCCGCCTCGTAGGCATTCTGGGTTGTAGCGAAGCCGGTTCGGTATACTCCGTTATTGATATCGTTGTAGACGACCTCGTTTACCGCATTGATTTCCGCTCGCAAGTCCTCTGGGTAAAGGTCGGGGATGGAATTGGTGGCTAAATGATTAAAAGCACTATTCAGCATACGGATAATTTCCGAGGATTCATTGCTGACGATGGTTTCAGACTTCTTGTCCCATAGGATGGGGACGGAGCAGCGACCGGAATAATCTGGTGCCGCTTTGGCGTAGATTTGATGAGCATATTGGGCGCCTGTTAAGGGGTCGCCGCCAGGGGAGAATTCCCAGCCGTTATCCATCATCAAAGGTTCCACGAAGGCGGCCGAAATCACGTCTTCCAATCCCTTCAGGGCACGGAAAATCATGGTCCGGTGTGCCCAGGGGCAGGCATGGGCCACAATAAGGTGGTAGCGGTCCGTTTCGGCAGGAAAGTCATCGCCACCAATCCAGTTGCGAAAAGCCGTGGTTGCCCGCACATAACTGCCCTTGCGGTTGCGTTCGGAAAATTCCTCCATGCGCCATTTTCCTTGCACCATGATGCCCATGTCCACGC
>CAJWZI010000042.1 GCA_913049615.1 uncultured Alphaproteobacteria bacterium
AGAGGAATGCAATGCAGCATCGGACGTATATTCATCAACCAGCTGTAGACAGACCTGGCAAGGTCATGACACCATTGCTTAAAATCCTACTTCTCTCATCAGTCAAGAAGGGGCGGGCCAATGAGTTATACGCGTGTAATGGTCATGGAACTGCCAATGTCGGTATCCTGGGCGGACAACATGAAGACATATCGGCGAGACGCAGTGCCAGGTTTGAAAAAGTTGAAAAAAGCCAAAATCTTGAAAGGCTGGACTGTGATACAGACCGGAGAGCGTTCTGGGATGATGGTCATAGATTTCGCAAATAAGGCGAATATGAATAAATATCTAAAAATTATGGGCCCAATTCGGCAGCAGATAGCAGCTGGTTCAGGAATGCAGACTTGGCTCTATCACGGCCCGGTCAAAGCCAGCGGCTAATTCCTTGCAGTGTTCTTTAATAGGTTGATCAGGCGAAGTCATACCAAGTTGTCAGACCGCTTGATAATTTGCTTTTTTCACATTCCAACATCAGAGGGTTAAAGGTATGGGCGAACGATTGACTGCTGGTCAGCTATTTCCGGCCACGACCATCACATTGACGCAGGGTGGCACCATGACGCTGCCGGACGACATGGCCGATGGCTACAAGATGGTCGTGATCTTTCGGGGTTCCTGGTGACCATATTGTCGACGTCAGTTGGGCGGCTTCAATGAGATCCTGGACGATTTAAGAGCAAACAACATCACGGTGGCAGCCGCCAGTTCTGACCCGCAAGACAAGGCGGCGGAAATGGCTAAGGACCTCAAATTTCCTATTGGCTACGGTGTCGACAAGGATACTTCGGATAACCTCGGCGGTTATTGGGAGACACGGCGTAATTTCGCACAACCGTCGGAATTCTTGATCACACCCTCGGGTAAAATGGCGCAGGTATCTTACAGCGACGGCCCACTAGCTCGCACAGAGGCGGGCGACGTCATCAAGTTGGTGGGTTTCTTGGAAAGTCAGAAAAAGAAATAGAGCCGTGGTGACTGTGATTGACGCAACCGAGAAAGAGCGCATGAGCTCCTTTGGTAGGTGAAATTATCCTTATTGGGTTGCAGGCAAGTTTCGAATTGGCAAAACTTGATAAACCATTACCCGGTTTCAATTCTCGCCTGAATAGGTGGTATTCCTTTTGGGTAACGTCGGCTGCGGGCGTATATATTTGGCCCTAAGTCATACCTGCAATCGTAGTGCATTTATATTGACATAGAAGGAATTCACATATGTCCGCATCATTTACCGGTGGCTGCGCCTGCGAAGAAATCAAATACACCTGTTCCGGACAGCCGCTTTATATGGGTAACTGCCACTGCAGAGATTGTCAGCGAGCGACGGGTAGCGCGTTTTATCCTGGCGTGTTGTTCAAGGAAACCGACTTCACTTTGTTGCAAGGTGAACCGGCTTGGTATGAGAGTACGGCAGATAAAGGCCATATTATGCGACGTGGGTTCTGTTCCGCCTGCGGTTCACCTCTATTTTTAATTAATGAGGCAGCAAGTGGTATTAGGTTGCTGTATGCCGGAAGTCTGGACGACCCAAGCTTGTATAAGCCCCAGCGCGATATTTACGTCGCGAGTGCGCAGCCCTGGGACATTATGGATCCGGATTTGCCAAAATTCGATGCTATGCCGGATATGAAGCGTAAATGACTTCCAATTCCCCTCATCGGTTTGATCTTATCGCACCAACAGCAATGAAATAGGAGACGATTATGGCATTATATGAAATGCGGACTTACAACGTTTATGTGGGTCGGATGGCGGAGGTCGTAAAGCATTACGGGGATGAAGGTTGGCCCGCGTTGGAGAAGGGTGGCTACAGCAAAAAGTTGGTAGGCTATTTTACGTCTGACGTAGGGACCCTGCACCAACTTGTGCATTTATGGAAATTCGAAGATGACGCCGACCGGCGCAATCATTGGAGTACGCTGTTTCAGGATGATGACTTCATGGCTTTCGCCGCAAAGCTGCGGCCGCTGCTTATGACCCAGACCGTGCAACTGCTGAATGAAGCGCCTTGGGGGCCACACCCTTGATTTGAAGGCACTTCTAGTGGTCGACATATAATTTACAATGAGATCCGCAATTCAACTACCCAAGCACATAGGGTGTTGTTCTCTTACTAATTGATAGGCAATTCAGGCATATCGAAACCTAATAGAAAGCGGCAAGACCTTAGGGTTATCAGGGGATCCGCTGAGAAGGTTGGTTAAGTTCGACTGTTTAGTTATGTTTGAAGTACGTTTGTCATAGAAACAAGTAATTGGATGGTGAGGCGAATGAATAACGGTGGCATGCAGTTGAGTAGCGACAGTTCGGAGGCGCGCGAAGCCTTGGCAAAGGCCATGCACGGTATGTGCCTTTGGGAAGCGGATTTTATGGATGACATCAAGACCGCCCTGGTCGCTGATCCCGATTTTGCCATGGCTCACGCAGTAAGGGCGCTTGCACTCACATTCGGTCGCCATAAAAAATATATTCCGATGATGCAAAACGGTCTTGAAAAGGCTAAGGCCGGGAGTGCGCCACTGAGTGCACACGAAAGTGCCTATATCGAAGCGCTCGAGCATGCCGTCGACTTGCGCTCGGACCTGGTATTTGATGTCTACAAACGCATTCTTGACGAACACCCTTGCGATATGTTCATCCATCGGATGGCCCAGATGGATCTTTTTAATTTCGGTCGTAAAGCCGATATGTACGAATTAGTGGAGACGGCGGCTCCGCACTGGTCACCCGAGATGAGGGACTACCCAATCTTCATGGCCAACCGCGCCTTCGCCAACGAAGAGTTGCTGTATTACACCGAGGCCGAACGTTATGGCCGCGAAGCAATCGAACTGGATCCGGGCGATCCCTGGGGAGCCCACGCGGTGGCGCATGTTATGGTTATGCAAGGCCGGATCGATGAAGGTGTGGATTGGCTCGAGGGATTATCTGTCAACTGGGCCGGAAAAAACCAGATCGTTCACCACGACTATTGGCACTTGTGCCTCTTTCTATTGGAGCGGGGCGAGCACGATCGTATCCTGGAGGTCTACGACAGCAAGGTATACAATCTGGAATCACCGCTAACCAAGGCTATGCCCGATAACGTAATCGACGTTACGAACGCAGCCTCCCTGCTGATGCGGCTGGAGTTGCGCGGCGTTGATGTTGGGGAACGCTGGCAGGTGGTGGCGGAACCTGCGGAGGGTCGCATCGATAATCATGTTAATCCTTTCACATGTGCACATGCCGCTATCATCCTGGCGGCCTGCGGCCGTTTTGAGAAAGTGGATGAATTGATCCGCTCCATGACGGACTTCGCGGATACTGATGACGGCCCGGCTGGCGTTTGCATGCGCAAGGCAGCTCTGCCCGTGGCAAAAGCGGCCATCGCCCACCGCAAGGGTGATCATGAGGCTGTGATTGAGGGTTTCATGCCCCTCCGGCATGACCTCGTAGCCATGGGCGGCAGTCAAGCGCAGCGGGATGTTTTTATCCAGATACTGGTTGATTCCTGCCGCCAACTCGGACGCAAGGAGGAGTTGGCGCAACTGGAAGAGGATATCAATACCTTAGGCTTTGAAGCCGTCGAAAAACGCACGTTGTACACGGACGCCTTCGCGGCCTAACAATAATCGGTATACCTCACGCTGAAACGGCAGCGGCACACGTCGAAAGGGGCGCATTACTGCTAAGCTGGCCTCGTTGGATGCTCAGGCGGCATCTTCCAAAATCATGGCGGCCGCTTTTTCACCGATCATGATCGTCGGCGCATTCGTGTTACCGGCGATGATGGATGGCATCACTGACGCATCCGCTATGCGCAGACCGGCAATGCCGTGCACCCGTAGGCGGGCATCCGTCGCCGAATCCACTTCGGAGCCCATGCGGCAGCTGCCCACCGGGTGATAATTGGCGATGCCTCGCGCCCTGACATCCTCCAGAAGTTCCTCGTCGCTGGCTACGGATGCACCAGGGAGGACCTCTTCCACCATGTAATCGGAGAGAGCTGGTTGATTTGCAATATCTCGGCAAACGCGCATGCCATGCAGTATCGCCTCCTCGTCGTACTTGGTGCGCAGAAATTGGTATTTTATCTCTGGTGGTGCCATGGGGTCCGGGCTCTTGATGCGAACGGAGCCATCACAATCGGGCCGCAGGTGTACCGGGCTCAAAGAGAAGGCGGAGAAGGGGTGGGGCCTAATGCGCTCAGGGTTGCGGCTGAGGGCGCTCCAAGAGAACATGTTGATTTGTATATCCGGGCGTTCCAGGCGCGGATTACTCCGGATAAAGGCGCCTGCGCAAATGGCCGTGTTTGTCAGAGGGCCCTTTTGGAATAGGGCGTACTGAGCTCCCGCCAGGAGCCGACGCGGCAGGCTGTTCGCTAGGTCATTCATGGTAACCGGTTGGGCACACCGAAAACTCATATAGGTATTAAAATGATCGCGCAGGTTGGCGCCAATGCCCGGCAGGTCGCGGTGGACTGGAATATCCATCTCACGTAGGAGGTCGCCAGGACCGATGCCGGAAAGCTGCAATAGTGGCGGGGAGCTGAATGCGCCGCCGGAGACGATGACTTCGTGGCGCGCGCGCACCTCATGGATACCCGAAGGAGATTGAAATTCCACACCGACGGCGCGGCCATCCTCAATCAGAATTCTCCGTGCGTGGGCTGAGGTTTCGACATGAAGATTTTTCCGGTTACGAGCCGGCTTTAGGTATGCCCTGGCGGCACTCCAACGCTGATGTTTTGATGCTGTGAATTGGAATAATCCCGTGCCTTCCTGTTCCGGTCCATTGAAATCCGGGTTTGCAGGAATGCCGCTTTCAACCGCGGCGGCGATCATCGCGTTCGGTAAATCCCAGGGATGTGGAATATCGGAAACCCTTAAGGGGCCACCGGCACCATGCAGTTCATCCTCACCGCGTTCGTTGTCTTCCGCCTTTTTAAAAAAAGGCAGTACGGAATCCCAGTCCCACCCCTCCAGGCCGCGCTGACGCCATTCATCGTAGTCCGCAGCGGCACCCCGCATATAGATGGTGCCGTTAATGGAACTGCTGCCGCCCAGAACCTTGCCGCGCGGCTGGTAGAGGACCCTATTGTTGAGAGCTTCGACGGGCTCGCTCTCGAACTTCCAGTTTACCTTTTCATCGGTAAATACCTTGGTGAAACCAAGGGGAATATGGATCCAGGGACTTGTGTCCTTCGGTCCGGCCTCGAGTAGTAGCACGCTGTAGCGTCCGGTCTCGCTTAAACGCCCAGCGACGGCGCACCCTGCGGAGCCGGCGCCGGTCACTATGAAATCAAAGACGGCGCCGTCTTCCAGAGTAGCCAAGGGTGATTACTCCGCTGCCGCGCGCGGCATTGGCGTCGGTATAGGGGCGTCACTGATCTCTGACAACGGCCTGCCAAAATGCGCTTCGATCATCGGCACGACTTTCGTCGCGAATTGCTCCATGGATTTGGCGGCGGCGGAGCTCGGCAGATCGCCAACGGCGAAGTAAATACTCATATGCTGAGGTCCATACAGCTCGATCTCCCCGCAAAGTTGCTCCGCCACGGCCTCGGCATTGCCAACGACGATATTACTGGCGATTTCCTGAGGGGTTGGCTCGTCCGGGAATGGCACCTCGTCAACCATGTAGTCGTCAACCATGGTTTCCCGACGATGGCGCAGGGACATTGCGATACGCTTCTGGAAGCGCGCGCCGTCGACGTAACGGTCGATGGTGGATGGGTCGTCACTGACGCAAACGAAACGGAGGACGCCCAAGGGCATTGTCGCCGGATCTTGGCCCTCCTCTACGTAACACTGAGCCACCTGGTCACGCATGCGCTTTATGGTGGCCGCGTTCTCAAGACCTCCGGAGATGAAGGGAATGTAGCCGTCCCGAGCGCAACGGCGATGGCTATTGGGATCGGAACCCGCGATCCAGATAGGCGGATAGGGCAATTGCATGGGCCGGACGTTTATTGCCGTCTGCAGTTGCTCGTAAAATTCGCCTTTGTAGCTGAAGTTGGGCTCTCTGAGACCGAGGTCGATCATGTCGAGCATTTCATTGAAGACGACCTTATTCTGCGACATTTCAGCCCCTAAACGCTCAAACTCGTAGGTCTGATAGCCGCTGCCGACACCGACGTCGAGACGTCCGCCGGACAGCGTATCGACCAGAGCGATCTCGGCGATCACACGGGCCGGTTCATGCAGCGGCAGGATTAGGACTGCGCTGCCAACGCGGATGCGCTTTGTCATGGCCGCCGCCTGCGCGCAGAAAATCAAGGGTGAAGGGCAGAGGCTGTAGTTTGAGAAATGATGCTCGGCGAACCAGACACGTCCAAAGCCCAATTCTTCGGCAAGCCTGGTGTGCGACAGGGCCTCTTCAATCACCTGATGTGGAGATTTACTGCGGTCACGATGCTGCAATAGATTGAAAACGCCAAAATCCATTAAGTCCTCCACTTTTCGTTGGCGTATGGGCGCCAATTTGGTGAGCATTTTAAATCATGCCGCTCTCTGCAACTCTAGGGAGGTTCAAGATATTCTGTCAAACTTAGACTTTCTTTTTGCGTCACCATAAAATTCGCCAGACCTTTAGCGGCAGTTGGACTTACGTGATACTTAGAAGCGGGTGATATCCTTGTTGCGAAGTAATTCAAAAATTTATCACGGCCATTCGGAGGACCGATTGTAACCATGAACCAGCGCGCTCATCTCATTACCGGGGGATATCCTCCAGGCTCCACCGCGGGGCATGATATGGATTACGCCCGATTGCAACTTTTGCAGAAGCTGCAAGCCAAAGACAATCTTGCGGTTACCGTTGCAAACGACTTTCAAGACGTCGAACGTTGGCTGCCGGGAACGGATCTTTTAATTACCTACGTAGCTGGTCCCTATCCCGTGGGCGCTGAAAATGAAGCATTAATGAACTGGCTGGAGGATGGCGGCCGTTGGTTTGCCTTGCACGGCACCTCAGGCGGAAAGGCCGTCAAAACCGAACAGGATGGCCTTCCGGTCAAAAAAATGGTCAAGGCGGAGCATCACCAGACCTTGGGAAGCTTCTTTCTCAATCATCCACCCCTAAGTGAGTTTCAGGTCGAGGTTACCCATGACCATCCCGTCACACGGGGGCTTCCAGAACAATTCACCGTGCAGGATGAACTCTACCTCATAGAATTACAGGAACCGGATGCCAGCCGTATTCTTTTGACGACCACTCTGGAGGAGGATCCTTCTCCTCAGGGGTTCGGTTTCGTCTACGACGAGGACACTTCGTTACAGGCTGACGGCAAGACGCGTGTGCTCGGTTATGCACGGAGCAGGGGACAAGGGGAAATCGTTTACGTAGCGTTGGGCCACTGCCACACGGGCCGTATCAATAGCCAATCAGTCGTGGACCGCAGTATCCATCCAGAGGGCACTGTCCCTCCGGAATTTCACGGTGTCTGGGAAACGGATGCGTTTTCACACCTGCTGGAGAACGCCATTGAATGGGGGACGGAGCAGCGCTAGGCGACCGCAGCCTCCGCCTTCAAGGCGGTAACGGCCTCTCCGTTAATTCCCAGCCAGTCACTTATTACCTGATCCGTATGCTCCCCTATCATTGGCGACGCCTGCAAACGTGAGGCCTTGCCGTCCACCCGTACCGGCCACCCCGGCATCTTGAAGGGGTCATGTACGGGGTGGATCATGGTCTGCATAACCCCTCTCTCTTCGAACGTGACGTCGTTGTTCAATTCGTCCGTATCCAATACGGCGCCGGCAGGAATTCCTGCTTCACCTATTATCCTCATTGCGTCGTATTTGGTTTGGTTGCTAGTCCAGGTGGCGATCAAGTCATCCACTTCCGGCATATTTTTCACACGATCAGCAGGAGTAAGATATCTCTCGTCGCCGATTAGGTCGTCACGTCCGATCAGGGTCAGCAGCCGGTCCCAATGTTCCGGGTTTGCCCGGCTGGTCATGATGTAGACGTAATCGTTCAGTCCTCCAGGTGCGCAGGGGTAAAGGCCCATCGGGGCGTTGGTAATGCCGGGCACCTTGCTGCCGCCTCTCAGCGCCGCCTTGCCGGTCCGGCCCTGGGTTGCGAAGTTGACACGCATGTAATGCAGCATCGCATCCTGCATCGCCACCTGAAGCCGGTGGCCCTCTCCGCTCTCCCGCCGCTTATAAAGCGCGCCAAGAATGGTGATCGCCATCAGCATGCCGGTGCCGGTGTCCCCTACGGTGACGCCTGGCCGAATTGGCGGCCCATCCATTTCTCCGGTTACGCTGAAGGTGCCGCCGCAGGCCTGCGCAATCATGTCGAATGAGAGGTTCTTCTCGAAGGGGCTGCCTTCCCCGAAACCCTTAACCTGAGCGTAGATGATGCCCGGATTTATCTCCTTTACCACGTCGTAGGACAGGCCCATCCGCTCGATTGCTCCGGGGGCGAAGTTTTCCATCATCACGTCCGCATGGCGGATCATCTCCTTGGCCAGATCCAGACCCTCGGGGGATTTTAGATTAATTGCGACCGACTTCTTGTTCGCGTTGAACATATGAAAATAATACGGGTCAGTGTCCGGTTTGTTAGGCTGCAGCCGTCGGCCGGGATCGCCCCTGTTGGGATTTTCAATTTTCACCACTTCGGCACCAAGCCAGGCGAGTGCCTCCGTACAGGAAGGCCCCGCCTCAAACTGCGTGAAATCTATTACCTTCACGCCCTGCAGGAAGGTGAAGTCAGTCACATTATCGGACATGGGAGGATCCTTTCTCTTCTGGCGCGACCTGAGTGGCACATCTCGCACCAAGATTGGCATAGTCCGCTGCTCATCGCTAGCCGTTCTATAAAAACTAAGCTTGGTCGACTGAAATTAGGGAATATCCAATAATAAAAGGACGTTGTGACGTCTGAATTGTTGGCGGATGTTCTTACATCGTTGCCAATCCTGAGGACGCTTTTACGGCTG
>CAJWZI010000043.1 GCA_913049615.1 uncultured Alphaproteobacteria bacterium
TGATTTCGCCGCCCCTGATCGTAACGGAGGAGCAGATCGATGAGATCATGGGTTTGCTGATAGCCTCGCTACGAGCCTTTGCCCCTACGGCGCGGGCCGCTATTAACGCCGATTAAAAATTAACTACAAACCATTCGGGAGCAGGCTATTGTGCTTGCTGCCATCGCAACATTGCGCGCCAACGATAGGTTCCGGAGCCGGATTTTTCGCCGCTGCAAGGGAAATGGCCGCCGCCGTCAACGCCAATTAAGAAGGCTGTTTGTCCTTTGAAATTTTCCACGGAGAAAATCCCCAAACTTTCATCTTTATCGAACGCTGCAAGGACAAGGCCACAACGGAAGCTCACCGCAATTCTGAGCATTTCAAAACCATCGGCGCCCGCATGGTCCCTTCATGGCCGGACGGCCAGAAGTGGATCAATTGAACGGGGCATAGGCAGAAAGGCAGCTGTTCGGGAATGACAAAATCTTCAAGGCTGTCCCTTGAACGCATCCAATATCTCACTTCCCGTTGCGGACCAGACGCCCTCATGGGAGACGATATAGCTCAGCGCCTCCTCCAGGGACTTGACGCGGTAGGCCTGGCCGGTGACCCAAGGATTCAGATTAATGGCCATAATGCGGCCACCGCGCCGTTCTGACTCCGCATATAGAAAATCGAACTGGTCTTTTAGCTGATCCACATATTCCTGTTCCGTATGGCGCAAGGTGACCAAGATCTGCTGGTCATCCAGTTCCATCGTGTGAGGCATATTGTGGATGACGCCTGACTTGGTTTTGAAGGCAAAGGGCATGTCGTCATTGGCCCAATCGCAAATGTAGTCGATGCCTTCCGCCGCCGCCAAGTCCGGGGTGTTCATGGATTCCGAACGGATGGGGGAGAGCCAGCCGCGGATCGGTTGTCCGGATAACTCGCGAAGGCTGTCGAGAACACCCTTGATCAAAGCCGCTTCTTCCCCCTCGTCCATACCACCGTAGTGAGGATGGCCCATGTCCAGTCCGTTGGCGATCAGCTCCCAGCTGCGCCGGTTTACCTGTTCCACCAAATAGGGATACATGTCCGCCAAAGCAGAATTTATGGCGACCGAGGATTTCAGGCCAAGTTTGTCCAGTACCTTAAAGATACGGAAGACGCCGATACGGTTGCCGTAGTCGCGCAAGGTGTAGTCCCAGTAGTCCGGGTAGGGCCGCGCCATGCCCGCCGGCACCGGAACAGCGGGCTTCATGTCCAGCGGAAACCATTGAAGTTGCGTCACGATCCATAACGCCACCCTGTCACCGTTGGGCCAAGCGACGTTCGGCCGTTCGTGCAATTGCGACCATGCGTAGCGGTCATGATCCATACCATGCTGGCGCCTGGGATATTTCGTTACATAATCGTCAGTTAAGCTCATTTCAGGCTCTCCGCTTTGCAGACAGAGCGGCGACGACATTGTCGTAGTGATGTTCGTAGTAATGTTCGGCGATCTCTCGTCCGGTTGTCACCCACACCTTGTCGTGGGAGGTGATATAGTCCAGCACTTCCGCGAAGGGCCCGATCCTATGGGGCTGGCCAATCAGGAAAGGATGAAGAGGAATGCACATAACCAGGGCGTTCTCGGCTCCCTCTTCATAAAGCTGGTCAAAGTTCTTTTTCATGATATCGGCGTAGTGGCGCATGCTTTTTCCCATCATGGATAGAACCACTGTGTCGTTCATCTCCAGCGAATAGGGCACAGAAATTAGCTTGCCACTCTTTACATTCACAGGTTGGGGTTGATCGTCATGAAACAGATCGCAGGTATATTTGATGCCGTAGTCAGCCAACAGCTCGAATGTGTTTGTGGTGTATGACAGTGCTGGGGCTAGCCATCCATCCGTCGTCTGTCCGGTGGAGGCCTGAATCGTTCCGATAACATCCTCGATCATCGTCCGCTCCTGCGCCTCGGTCATGTTGTATGTGTAGCGGGTGTTATATATCCCATGGGAAAAAAACTCCCAATCCAGTTCACTACAAGCCTCTATTATCTCGGGGTGATGCTGACAGACCGCCACGTTCAAGGACACACTGCCCCGCACACCGTACTTGGCCATGGCCTCCATCATGCGGAAAAAACCTGCCCGGTTACCGTAATCCCGGTGGGAATAGGGGATCACATCCGGGTGCGGTTTGGGCCAGGGCTTGCGACCCGGATTATTAGGCGGGTCGTATTCGTAATATTCTATATTAGGGGCGACCCAGAAAGCGATCCTGGCGTCATTGGGCCAAGTGATCTTGGGTCGATCCACTAAAGGCGAATAGTCGTATAGACCGGGTTCCCGCATCATGGCGGTCGCCTCCTTAATCGTTCAGAGGATGATAGCCTTCCAGATAATCGATGACGTCTTGCGCCGGCACAACATCGGCGTATTTGATAGCGATATCGTACAGGTTGGCGAAGTGGGGACTTTCATGCTTATCCGCCACGCATTCCTCCGCCACCACCGTTCGGAAACTGTGCGAAAGACTGTCCACCACCGTGGCCCGCACACAGCCAGACGTGCTGCCTCCCGTCAGGACGATGGTATCCACGCCATGAAAATTCAGCACCGACGGTAAGTTGGTCTCGTGAAAGGCCGAGGCCATTCGCTTGTTGATGATGATGTCGTTGGAGTGATCTACATGCAGGCGGTCGTCGAATTCGGATCGTCGGGACCCAACCTTGATATTCTGTAAACTATCAGGAGTATCTGTGCGCGTACCCCAGATGCCGCAATCCTCGCCTGAGTCCATATAAGCTACATAGGTCCAGACCACCGGCAGCTTCTTAGAGCGGGCTAGGTCGGAAATCTGGTTCACATAATCCATCTGTTTCGGATCGGTTTCGTAGGCCGTGGCAAATTCGCCCACATTGGTATAAGCCTTCTGGAGGTCGATATTGACCACCGCCGCCTTGCGACCGAAGCCGAACCGCGGCCGGGTCGGATTTGCCTTAATCTCCTCATATAGCTGCCGCGCCGTTTTATCTGAAGTTTCCATATCTCCGCCTCCCTGACTTGTTTCCCCATAGATTAGCAGATGCAACACGGGTTCCAAACGCAAAGAGCCACCCCGAAGGGCGGCCCTAAATGCGTTCCTATGAAACGTCGGGTTAGACGCTGTAGTACATGTCAAACTCGACCGGATGGGGCGTGTGTTCAAAGCGATAGACTTCCTCCCACTTCAGCTCCATGTATCCTTCGATTTGGTCATCGGTGAGTACGCCACCCTTCTTTAAGAAGTCGCGGTCCGCATCCAGGCTTTGCAGGGCTTCGCGCAATGAGCCGCAAACGGTGGGTACATCGGTCAGTTCCTCGGGAGGTAGATCGTATAAATCCTTATCAATGGGATCGCCGGGATGGATCTTGTTCTCGATGCCGTCCAAGCCGGCCATCAGCATAGCGGTGAAGGCCAGATAGGGGTTAGAGCCAGGATCGGGGAAGCGGACTTCGACGCGCTTGCCATTGGGACTGGGAGAGAACGGGATACGGCAAGCGGCGGAACGGTTGCGTGCGGAATAAGCCAACAGCACTGGTGCCTCGAAACCGGGGATCAACCGCTTATAGCTATTGGTTAGCGGATTGGTGAAGGCGTTGATGGCGCGGGCGTGCTTCATGACGCCGCCGATATAGTAGAGGCAATCTTCTGATAGATCCGCATAGCCGGTGCCGGCGAACAGCGGCTTGCCATCCTTCCAGATGGATTGGTGCACGTGCATTCCAGAGCCGTTGTCTTCCATCACCGGCTTAGGCATGAAGGTCGCCGTTTTGCCATAGGAATGTGCTACGTTGTGCACCACGTATTTGTATATCTGCATGTTGTCGGCGCACCGGGTCAGCGGTGCGAACTTCATGCCCAGTTCATGTTGGCTGGGGGCTACCTCGTGATGGTGCTTTTCCGTCTCTACGCCCATTTCGCGCATCACGGTCAGCATTTCACTCCGTAGGTCGGAAGCGGCATCAACCGGAGGCACCGGGAAATAGCCGCCCTTGGGCGCCGGACGGTGACCGATGTTGCCGCCGTCGAAGTCCCGGCCGGAGTTGTAGGGGCCTTCCGCCTCATCCAGGGAATAGAAGGTTTCATTTTGGCTAACTGAAAAACGTACGTCGTCAAATACGAAGAACTCTGCTTCCGGACCAAAATACGCTGTATCGCCAATACCTGTGCTTTGTAGGTAGGCTTCCGCTCGACTAGCAGTAGAGCGTGGATCACGGTTATAGGCCTCGTGTGTCGAAGGCTCGGCTACGTCGCAGAAAATTGCCAGGGTAGGCTGCGCCATGAAAGGGTCCATAACGGCCGTGTCCGCATCAGGCATTAGGGCCATGTCGGATTCGTTGATCGCCTTCCAACCAGCGATAGAGGAACCATCAAACATAACGCCTTCGGCAAAAAGGTCTGCGTCCACCATTTTGGCGTCCATCGTCAGATGTTGCCACTTACCGCGCGGATCGGTGAAGCGGAAGTCGACAAAGGGAATTTCGTCGTCCTTGATTTTTTTCAGGACGTTTTCAGCGTTGGACATAGCTTTTGGTTCCTTCCTGTGTCCTCGGTTAATTCATTAGATCAGGCGTTGCTAGTCTAACTTACATGGCGTCGTCACCGGTTTCGCCAGTGCGGATTCGGATGGCCTGTTCCACCGTAGTGATGAAGATTTTGCCGTCGCCAATGCGGCCGGTATGGGCAGCGGATTGAATAGCTTCCACGGCGCGCTCCAACAGACTATCCGCCAGTACAACTTCCAGTTTCACTTTGGGTAGGAAATCCACCACATACTCGGCGCCGCGATACAGTTCTGTGTGGCCTTTTTGCCGGCCAAAACCCTTGGCCTCAATCACCGTGATACCTTGCAGGCCTATTTCGTGCAGGGCCTCTTTAACCTCATCTAATTTAAAAGGCTTAATTATCGCTTCAATTTTCTTCATGGTGTTCTATCTCTTTGTCATCGCGACTAGCCGCACGTGCCCTGCACTATAGGGGATGAATAGCATAAATCGTGCCAACTTCGAATTTTTTTAAGTCATTGAAAACAAAATGTTATTTAGATAATCTGGATTGCCAATCAGATTTTATGTCTAAATTTCTGGCATGCTGCTTAACATTTGTGCGCTCTTCGACCCTTAAGTGGCCATCAGGTCTCGGATGCGTGCCATTGCTTCACGGATATTCACAGTGGAATTGGCATAGGAGAAGCGCAAATAACCTTCTCCATAGGCGCCGAATGAGGTGCCTGAAATCGCCGCGACGCCGGCCTCGTTCAACAGCTTTTCTTGCAATTTGTTGGAGTTCATCCCCGTACCCTCGATATTAGGAAAGGCATAGAAGGCGCCGCCGGGACGTACGCACCGGAATCCAGGAATATTGTTCAACTCGTCCACAATAACCTCGCGCCTCTCATTGAATGCCTTGACCATTTTGTCTGCTGCATCCTGGGGACCGCGCAAAGCCTCGACGCCAGCCCATTGGGTGGCTGCGTTCACGCAGGAATGGTCGTTGACGCATAAGCGGGTGGCTTTTTCAGCGCAAGCCTCAGGCCAAATGGCGTAGCCTAGTCTCCAGCCAGTCATAGCATAGGTTTTCGACCAGCCATCCAGTAAGATTAAGCGGTCGCGGATTTCTGGGTAACCTAGCAGGCTGACGTGGGGCTGATTATCATAGACCATGCGGCTATAGATTTCGTCGGACATGAGGACGACCTCCGGATGCCGTTGCAACCCAGCCACTAGCTTATCCAATTCTAATCTTTGCACCACACCACCCGTGGGATTGGCTGGTGAGTTAATAATGATCAATCGAGTACGGTCGTTAACTTTTTCCAACACCTCCTCGGCAGAAAAACTAAAGCCGGAATCCTCGTGCAGAGCAATGGATACGGGCGTGGCGCCGGAAAAGCGGATCGCGGACTCGTATATGGGAAAACCCGGGTTCGGATACATGATCTCTGCCCCGGCCTCGCCAAACATCAGGCAAGCGTAGAACATAGTCGGTTTGCCGCCCGGTTGCACCACTACGTGATCTGGATTGATCTCCACACCCCTATATTTTTTGATATCTTCGGCCACCGCCTCACGCAGTTCCGGAATGCCATTAGCCGGGGTATAGCCATGGTGACCATCCGCCAGAGCCTTGCGCCCGGCCTCCACAATATTTTCCGGCGTTTGGAAGTCGGGTTGGCCGATGCCAAGGTTGATGATTTCGCGGCCCTGGGCGGCCAGTGCGTTGGCCCGGGCCAAAACCTCGAATGCTGTTTCCGTGCCCAAGTTGTTCATTCGATCAGAGAGTTTCATGGGCCGGGTTATGGCATGAAGGGACGTTGGACGCCACCAGTTGCGTCTGTATATTCCCAAAGATCTTCTATAAATATCTTCTATTTGTTCGAAAAGGCGACGGCATGAAACCAGCCAATAGCGTTTTTGCCAGTTATGGCACCACGGTGTTCGAGACCATGACGCGTTTAGCCATTGAACATCAGACTATAAATCTTGGCCAGGGTTTCCCTGACGAAGACGGCCCCAACAGCATCAAGGCCATGGTCGACCAGGCCACTCAAGAGGGTCCCAACCAATACCCGCCCATGCTGGGTATCCCCGAATTGCGCCAGGCCGTGGCGGCGCACAACAAACGATTTTATAGCCTGGACGTGGACTGGCAGACGCAGGTCATGGTCAGTTCCGGAGCGACGGAGTCTCTAGCCGCCTCCATCCTGGCCTTGATAGAACCCGGCGATGAGGCGGTAGTATTCGAGCCATTATACGATTCATACGTCCCCATGTTGCGCCGTGCCGGGGCTAAAGTGAAATTCGTGCGCCTGCAGCCACCTACATGGGACCTACCTCGGGAGGAACTGGAAGCAGCGTTTACAGACAACACCAAATTGATCCTGCTGAATACGCCCATGAACCCAACGGGCAAGGTGTTCAGCAAGGACGAACTGACCTTCATCGCGGGCATTACGCAACGTTACGATACATACGCAATCTGCGACGAAGTTTACGAACACCTAATTTTCGACGGTGTTAAGCACGTACCCCTGATTACGTTGCCGGGTATGGCAGAACGAACCATCCGTATCGGCTCCGCCGGCAAAACATTTTCAATGACCTCATGGAAGGTGGGCTACCTGACGGCAGCACCTAAGCTGATGAGCCTGATAGCCAAGGCGCATCAGTTCCTGGTCTTCACCACACCGTCGAATTTGCAGCGCGCCGTGGCCCATGGCCTGGACAACGAGCAGCACTGGTACACCAATTTGGCCGTTGGGCTTCAGGCTAAACGGGATATGTTGCAGGGCGCCTTGGTAGACATTGGATTTGAAGTAATGCCCACCGCCGCCACCTACTTCATGAACGCGGATTATCGTTCGTTGGGTTTTAGCGGCACCGACGTCGAATTTTGTCGCCACGTTACGGTGGAGGCCGGCGTTACCGTCCTTCCCGTTTCAGCCCTCTACTCGACCCCAGACGTAGACCACCTGGTTCGTTTCTGCTTCTGTAAGAAGTATGAGGTCCTCAACGGCGCACTAGATCGTTTGAGGAAATTCTTCGGCACCTAGACGTGCAGCTTGACGGCAGCACCCGCTAGGTTTATCTCACCTACCCGGCCTTATGGCCCTACCCTGTGGCGGGTGTAGCTCAGTTGGTTAGAGCGCCAGATTGTGGATCTGGAGGTCGGGGGTTCAATTCCCCTCACTCGCCCCACTCTTTTCCCCAGAATACTGGTAATAAATCTAACCTACGCCTGAAAGACCATTGTCACCAAATTGCCTGGTGTCCATATTGGTTAACATCTATCCCTATTTTGACATTTAGCCGGTTGCCTTTTCTGTTGAATGACATCCAAGTACACTGAACTATTCCGGTTGGTTTCATCTGTTAAATGTCGTCACGGATATTGACATGCGTTGGCAAATTAAGAGCAAGAAATGACACAGGCTACAATCAAGTATGAGGATGGTCAGGCCTATGAGAGAGGTATGGGTGTCTGGAGTCTGCTGACGGGGCAAGATTTCCTTGAATGGCTGGCGCCGATTCCTGGACTACGCTGGATTGATATCGCCTGCGGCACTGGCGCATTTACCGAACTAATAATGCAGCGTTGCGCACCGTCGGAGATCCAGGCACTGGACCCCGCGGAGGCGCAATTGGTCTATGCACGCCAGCGGTCGGGTTCGAGCGGAGCGACATTCATCGAGGGTGACGCTATGGCGCTGCCTTTTGAGGATGGGCGATTTGATGCTGCTGTGATGGCGCTAGCACTTAACTTGGTGCCTGATCCGAGCAAGGGTGTATCGGAGATGGTACGTGTGGTGCGGTCGGGAGGAACGGTGTCGACCTACATTTGGGACCTCCCGGGTGGAGGGTTTCCCTATGAACCTATCCAGACCGAGATGCACGCCCTCGGAATGACGCCGCCGCAACCACCGCGCGCCGACGACACCGTCATGGCGGCGCTGGTGACATTGTGGGAAGACGCCGGACTGGGAGCAATACAGACCCGTCAGATAAATGTAAAACGCGACTTTAGCAATTTCGAGGACTTCTGGTCCGCCAGCACCGGTACCGGCCTGTTGCGGCCTACGATAACCGCGATGGCACGAGAGGATCTGGCGCGACTCCAGGCACGGGTGCGAACGCGGCTTGGAGCCCTTAAAGACGGTCCTGTGAGCCATGAGGCTCATGCTAACGCAATTCAAGGCCGCGTTCCCAAGATCTAGTAATTTATTAGCCGGGTAATCTTCTATAGATCAGAAACAACCCATGGCCGGGGGAGGGCAATTCCGCTCACTTGCTTCATTCTTCCCAGAAATAAAAGGTTCTAGCGTATTTATAGACCCTTATAAATAAGCACGCTTTAGCATATCGTGGCGAGTCTTGTC
>CAJWZI010000044.1 GCA_913049615.1 uncultured Alphaproteobacteria bacterium
CCGTCTTTGCCGAAGAAGGCCCTGCCTTCCTAGCGAGCTAACATTGGCGGAAATATCGGCCAATTTAAGTATACTCTAACCTCAATAAAAAATTTGGGTTATAGCGCACCGGCGTCTGCATACTGGACAGTGCGAGGCTGCTTGGTTCTAATACTGGGCAATTACTTACGCTAGGAGGATCTAACATGCATATCGGCGCCATGATTTTTGCGACGGATTATACTATTCGTACCGATGAACTCGCCATCGCCCTTGAAGAGCGGGGATTTGAATCCCTGTTTGTTCCTGAACACACACATATCCCCGCCTCACGAAAATCCCCGTGGCCAGGTGGCGCCGACTTACCCAAGGATTATTGGCATACTCATGATCCCTTTGTCTCTCTTGCCTATGCGGGCGCGGTAACCAAAAACCTGAAGCTGGGCACTGGCATCTGCTTATTGTCCCAGCGTGAACCAATCGTTACCGCCAAGTCGGTCGCTAGCCTAGACATGATGTCCAATGGGCGGTTTATCTTTGGTATCGGTGGCGGCTGGAATGTGGAAGAGATGGAAGACCACGGGGTTCAATACAAAACGCGTTTCGCCCAAATGCGTGAGCATGTTTTAGCGATGAAGGCTCTGTGGACGGAAGAAGAGGCCACCTTCCATGGAGAGTTTGTTAACTTCGATGCAGCTTGGGCCCATCCGAAGCCGGTGCAAAATCCTCATCCTCCTGTGATCCTGGGGGGCGAGACTGACTACACTTTGAAGCGCATTGTTGAGTACGGCGAAGGTTGGCTACCGCGAGCGCGTAATGACTTTGATGCAAAAGAAAATTTGGCCCGCTTGGCTCGCATTGCTGAAGAGGGTGGCCGCAACCCGTCAGATTTTTCCGTCAGCGTGTTTGGCGCCCCTGATGATCAGTCCCTTTTAGATAGCTGGGCCGAAGCGGGCGTTACTCGAGCATTATTGACCTTACCCTCCGAACCACGGGACGATGTGCTGCGCCGTTTAGACAGATATTCTGCTGTGGTCAAATAAGAGGCCCTAAATAATAAAACTATATGCATTGTGCACCCATCCGGCTTACCCCCGCCAATTGCGGGTGATGATAAAGATATTTGAGGGCGCTATTTGACCAACTTTATAGGTGGCCATCGTACCCAAATGCTTGGTTGGTAACATCGAAGCTATAGAGCCAGCGATGCGCCTCCCGGTGGCTGGACATGCGTGCTCCGAGATCTGGAATATCTGCGTGATGAAAGAATTGAATGTTATCCCGGGACATATTTTGCACAGCGGTCGTGCGTTCCTTGCGTAGGGCTTCATAGCGCAACAAGGCACCGGGTGGGTTATCCGCGCTAGCGGCAAGGCATTGGGCGAGAGTATAGGCATCTTCAATTGCCATGACGGCGCCCTGGGCCATAAAGGGCAGCATGGGATGGCAGGCATCACCTAGGAGAGTGACCCGGCCATCGCTCCATTGCGGCATGGGATCGCGATCGAACAAACCCCATTGAAAACAGCTTTTCGCTGCATGCATCAAAATTTGTAGATCCTCATGCCATCCGGCGAAGTCATTTAGGAACTCGGGGACGGCGCCTACGCTGGACCAGGATTCAGCCTGCCATGCGTCTCGCTCCATGACGCCAACGCAATTCACCAGTTCGCCACGTCGGACATAGTAATGCACGAAGTGGCCTCCCTGACCAATCCAGTTGGAGGCAACGGGGCGTACATGGCCAGGTGGGAGGGTATCAACTGGTACGGTTGTTCGCCATGCGACGCAGCCCGTAAAGCGCGGGGCATCCGGCCCGAACAAATGCTCCCGAATTGCGGAATGTATGCCGTCGCACCCCACCAACACATCGCCGGAAAACTTTGAGCCACCTTCGGTCAAAACACGCACGCCAGTCTCGGACTGATAAATTTCCCTAACCTTGTGGCCGAGATTTAGGGTTGCTGAACTGGCATCTCGGAGTTCTCTCGCCAAGACGGCATGGAAATCTGCGCGATGTAGATGAAAGTAGGGGAAACCGAAAGCCTGTTCACTTGCTTGACCTAAAGGTCGAGAGCTGAGGGTTTCGCCTGTTTTCCAATGGCGCATTTCGCCGCTTTCTGGACGGAAGGCAAACCTGTTTAAGGCGTCTGCCAGACCAAGGTGGTAGAGCACGCGGGCACCGTTCGCGCTGATTTGGACGCCAGCTCCAACTTCGCCCAGCACCTTGGCCTGCTCCAGCACCGTTACACGAAAACCGGCCCGCGCTAGACAAAGAGCCAGGGTCAGACCACCCAGGCCGGCGCCCGCGACGATTATGTGTTGTGCATATTTGACCATCGGTCGGATGATATGAGGTGATGGGAAAACCTGCTACTATCTTCAGGGAACCAACAGGAGGGAAACATGAGCGTCACATTGACCCGATCGGAAATGCCGCTGGCGACGGGCGCCCACCATGCCGCATACCGCTGCAGAAACGCCGAGGAGACGCGCACATTTTATGAGGATTTATTGGGGTTTCCCATGGTTCAGGCCTTAGATATCAACGAACATCCCACGACGGGCGACCCACTTCACTACATGCACATATTTTTTGACATTGGCGGTCAAATAAATGCAGACCCTAACTATCTTGCGTTTTTTGAAGTTGCGGAAGAGGGCGACATTGCCCCGCCGTTTGAATTCAAGCACCAATGGGGCTTGGATCTACACTTTGCTATGGGCGTTGTGGACCACGATGCCTTGGCAAAATGGCGTCAACTGTTAATTGATCGAGGTCTTGAGGTGGAGGGCCCCATCGATCATGAAATATTTTCTTCTATATATTTTCATGATCCCAATGGTTACCGGCTCGAGTTCACTGCGCAAAATTCGTCTCAAGCGAAACTATTCAACAAGGAGTCGAGCCATTCTCATAAAATTTTACGGGATTGGGTTGAAAGAAAAAATATAACGAGTACTGCCGCAGAATAAATTTAATATTTTACTTAGTATCAAATGCCAGGGTTAATTAGGGAATTCCAATTTCCTAAAAACTATATTCAGCCGTAAGTTCGGTATGAATTAACAAATCATTCCTATGGGCGAACCAATCGCGAAAGAACGCATAACGCTTTATGACTTCTGATGTAACGGGCATTGCGCGTATGGCACTAATATAGTGGTCGGGGTGTATGAAATAGTTCTCGTTGCCGCACTAGCCTGCTTCGGCCACAACGTTATTTGCCAATTCACCCAATCCCGAAATCTCTACAGCGATACGGTCGCCAGGCTGCATCCATAAAGGTGGCTTGCGTCCGGCGCCAACGCCGCTGGGAGTCCCAGTGGCGATCACATCGCCAGGATGTAATGGAGTAAACTGGGAGACGTAGGCAATAATATCGGGCACGGTATAATAAAGCTGCGCGGTAGTCTCGTCCTGAACGACTTCACCATTCAGGCGAGTGGTAAGCCGCAGTTCCATGGGATTAGAAATTTCGTCGGCCGTGGTCAACCAAGGTCCGCAGGCCCCACTATGCTGAAAATTCTTGCCCGCGATGACCGAATGACCTTGAAAATCTCGTACGCTGCCGTCCAGGAATGGGGTGTAGCCCGCGACATGGCTCATGGCCTCCCCAACGCTGATATGGCGGCCTGGAGTGCCAATAATGAAAGCCAGTTCGCCCTCGAAGTCAAAATTCTTGGATGCCTTGGGGCACACGATATCTTTTTCATGGCCGACTAGGGCATCGGGCCATTTGGAAAACAATGAGGGGTGTTCGGGAAATTTCAGACCCATCTCGGCGGCGTGTTCCCGATAGTTCAAGCCGATGCAGATGATCCGCCGGGCATTTGGTATGACTTGCTGATAAGAAATTTCATCCAGCCTATAATCCACATCTACCGAGGCAAGAGCTTCGGCTTCGGCTTGGCCGCTTTCCTCCAGAAGGGTCCGAAGATCAGGATATTTGTTGCCCAACCTCTGACCTAGATCAATCACCCCATGATCCTCTAGGCGACCGTAACTGGTGCCAGCATCCGTTTCAAAACTCAAAAGCTTCACGATACAACTCCTATCCCGCTAAGGGCACGATTACGCCTGGATTGAGAATACCCGCTGGATCTAATTTCTCCTTGGCACCTTGTAGGGCCTTGCCAAATACTTCCGGCCGTTGCCGTTCGTACCAGGGCATATGATCCCGGCCCACCGCGTGATGGTGGGTAATGGTGCCGCCATGTTCGATAACGGCATCGGAAGCTCCGCTCTTAATTTCGTGCCATTGTTCCAGTAGTGCCCCATGACGGCCTACCGCCTGGAAGGTGTAATAAGGCGCCGCGCCATCAGGGTAGGCATGGGTGAACCGGCAGCTTACGATGCCTTTTCGGCCAGTGGCCCGTTCGATCACCTTTTCGGTCGCTGCAGTGACGTTCGTGTGGAAATCATGAAATTTGTCCCAGGTGATGGCGGTTTCAAACGTGTCTGAAATTACTGCTGCTGAGATCAAGGCGTCTCGGAAATGGGGCATCTTGATAAAGGCATTCCGCCAAGCGCCCGCCGCTCCAGAGATGTTGCTATCTTCAGCCTTCGACGCTTCGAGATCGTAGGTTCCGCCCAACTCACTACAAATAGCCAATCCCCGTTCCATCCAGGCATCCACCGAGTGATCAGCGCTTTCGAAGCCCAGGACGACCACATCGTGTTCACCGTCGCCGGCGCCGTTCAGTAATGCCTCCGTACGGTCTAGCAGACGAACATTGGAAGGAAATAGACCTGACTGTGTCAATTGACGTACCGCTTCCACCGCCCTTTCGAGAGTCTCGAAGTTGACTGCGGCTGAGCGGCGAAAGGTGGGTCGGTCCTGTAGTCGCATCCAAGCCTCGGTGATAATGCCGAGGGAGCCTTCGGAGCCAATGGCTGCACGGTCTGGACTGGGTCCGGCGCCTGATCCCGGCAGGCGGCGGCTTTCCATCACACCTGCCGGCGTCATCATTCGAGTGCTCTCCACGAAATCGTCAATATGAGTGTAGAGTGTGGCAAAATGCCCGCCCGAACGAGTGGCGATCATGCCGCCCAGGGTCGCCAGGTCAAAACTTTGAGGGAAATGGCGCATGGTCAGACCATGGGGCCTTAAGCCATTTTCAATATCCGGGCAACGGATCCCCCCTTGCATTCGTGCGGCACGCGAGGTCTTGTCGATTTCCAGGATTTGATTCAGTCTAGTGAGGTCAAGGCTCAAAGTGCCCGCAAACTTGCTGCCAACTGCCGGCTCAATACCGCCTACGACAGAGGATCCCCCGCCAAAGGGAATGACCGCTACATTAGCGCTGGTAGCCCAATCGAGCACTGCATCCACTTGATCTTCGGAAGTCGCATAGGCCACGATGTCCGGCGCGTTTGTGAAATTCTTGTCGTAAATTCGGACGTAGTCAGGAAAGCTTTTCCCATACGTATGGGTCAGGCGATCAATGTTGGCGGTGGAACTAAAACTTGCCAACGCGGCAGGTATTTCTATACGAGAAGCGTGGAGGTCAACCTGATCTGGCGACGGTGTATCGATGAAATTTTCAAACCCCTCTAGGCCAAAGCGTTCCGCATAACGGCCCAGCACCATCTCCCGTTCTTCCTGGGTTAGGCCGTCGCCTTCATACCCCCAGCCGCAGAACTTTGGGCGTTTTGCTATCATGATGGGACTCCTAATAAAAGACCTGCCTCTATCTTAGTTCTCCAGGTAGTCAAAACGGAAGGCATCCCCTTCAGCAACAAAATGTCCCATCGAGGGCGAGGGAAAATGGGCTGTTAGCACAAGGTTGCCGCTTTCGGCGTTACTGGCCATGAAATTCCACCTAGTTTGCCGTGCTAGATCCTTGTCCAGGTCCACAAAGGCGCACCAGTCTGGGCGGGCGCACTGCAGGGGACTATGGATTAAGTCGCCACACATCACCGCCTGTTGGCCGCTGGAGGATAGATGAACAGCTACATGTCCCGCCGTATGGCCCGGTGTGGGTTCCAGCCAGACCTGATCATCCAGTGCAAAGTCGGATTTTACCAGTTTGGCTTTGCCGGCGTCCATGACCGGTAGAACACTCTGTTGAAAGATCATGGAGTTTTCGGTTTCGGCGGCGGCATATTCTTCTGCCGCGAAGATATACGTAGCGTTGGGAAACGTCGGCGCCCACTTGCCGTTGACGAAATCGGTGTTCCAGCCACAGTGATCCACATGCAAATGTGTGCAAAATATATAGTCGATATCCTCTGGGCGAAGGCCGGTCGCCGCAAGCTTTTCCAACCACAATCTGTCAGTTTTCATGTGCCATTGTGGCCGGTGGGGGATTTCCTTGCCACAACCAACACAGGTGTCAATCAGTATGGCGTGGTGCGCCGTGCGGACCAAATAGGATTGAAACGGAAAAATTAGCATACCAGTTTCTGCATCCATCGCCTTCGGCACTAACCAGTCAAGATGCGGCGCTAGTGCCTCCGAAGTTGCATCGGGAAAAAATCTTCCAGGCTCAAAAAAGGGTCCTTCGAATTCGATAATGCGCTGCACCGAAATTCCACCAATGGTCAAACTAAGCATCAATTGTCCCTTTGTTCAGGCCGCTTCACGGGCGATTTTCAACACCCTATCTACGGCTTCCATGTCCGTGTCGAAAGCACAAACAAATCGCGCCGTGCCATCATTGTCCCAGCGCAGCGATCCTGCACCGCCGTTTTCGAGTGCAGTCAAGGTCTGTTCCGGTAATCGGGCAAAAACTTCGTTGGCTTGCACCTCATGCAAAAGTTCACAGGCTTTCAATTTTGCAAGTCCCTTGGAAAGCGCCAGGGCACAATGGTTGGCATGGCGAGCGTTTTTTAGCCATAGGTCGTCCCGTAGGTACGCTAACAACTGAACCGAGAGGTAACGCATCTTCGAAAACAAATGCCCTCCCTGTTTGCGGCGGAATAAAAAATCGTTGGCGCGTTGTGGATCAAAAAAAATGACTGCTTCGGCTGCCATGGCACCGTTTTTCGTCGCGCCAAAAGACAAAACATCGACCGCCGCTTTCCAGGTTGCCTCAGCCGGGCTGCATCCTAATGTAGCTACTGCGTTTGCGAAACGTGCACCATCCATGTGAACGGCCAGGTCCGCTCTATGGGCAATTTTTGCCAGATCCGCCACTTCCTCATTTTGATAGATGGTGCCTGCCTCGGTAGCCTGGGTCAGCGAAAGTATCTTGGGTTGGGGATGATGCTGGATGCTAAAACCCGCTCTGGCGAGGGCTTTTTCCAACGTCTCCGGGGAAATTTTTCCGTGCGGGCCATCCAGCAGGGACAATTTGGCGCCGCCCGTGAACATTTCCGGCGCGCCGGCCTCGTCCTCTTCTATATGTGCATTACGATGGCAAAGAATTTGGCCCCAAGGTGGGGTAAACGCCGAAAGCGCTAAGGCATTCGCCGCGGTGCCGGTTGCGACAGGGAAAACAGCTAGTTCTCTTTCGAATAGGTCGGTGAATGCCGCTTCAGCCTCCTTAGTTATGGCATCTTCACCGTAGGCCATGGCCGCTCCTTCGTTGGCCGCAGCCAGCGCAGCCATGATCTGAGGGGCTACTCCAGCCGAATTATCCGAAGAAAAATTCATTCAATTTTCCCTTGCCCAATTCAAAGGTACCCTATCAAAGCTCCCGCCTTGTGCTGAAGGTGCGAAAGCAGCTAGGTCGGAAAATCGGCCTTCATGTACTGAACCGATAAGCCAGATCAGATCGGTTTCATAGATTCGAGATCGGTCCCTTGCCGATGGCGCTGCCTCTCCATCGGGATGGGTATGATAATGGCCGACAATTCCGTTGCCGCTCTCCCGGTTTGCCTTTTGAATGCGAAGGCGAAGGCCGGGGTCGATTTCGAAATTATGACGCGGTTGGTCGGCTATATTGGGGCTGGGGACGACTTCGGAAATCAATACGCGGTCGGGTAGCCGCCGACCTAGTAACAAGCCACATGCTTCGCAGGGATATTCGGACTCTGCGTGGCGAATAATTGCCGTTTTCGGATTACCGGGCAGCTGGATCACGGCTTCGTGCCTAACAGAAATTGTCCGACAATCTCGCCGTTGCTACCGTCGATAACCTTGATGGATTGGCGGCCATCCTGATGCTTGATACCGAGATACAGGCGTCCGCCATCGGCCGTCAGACCGACCAACTCGTCGCCGGGGGCAAGAATTATGGGCACATTCCCAAGGTTCTTGGCGTTGGCTTCACCTAATTCCTTGGAAGTCTTTGCGATGCCCACGACAAGTAGTATTAATCCGACTACTAACAATGTAGTCATCACGCCAACGAGGAGCTTGAGCCGGGTGCTGTTCTCGGTCCAGTGTTGCGTCATGGGCGAAAATCCGAAAACAGAAATCCACGAAATTGCCGTTGGACCCGACGAGGCCCGCCAGCGGCTCGACCGCCTGCTCAGCCAGAAGGTTGAAGGCCACTCTCGCATGCGCATCAAGGCCTTGATCGAATCCGGTCAAGTCCGAGTCCGACAGGGCGACGATGGCCGGACGGTAACCGAGCCCTCGTACCGGGTCAAATCCGGTGAACGCATCACGCTCCAGGTTCCGCCGGCAGTGGATGCTAAGCCCGTGCCCCAGGTCATGGATTTGGATATCGTATTTGAGGACGAACACCTAATCGTTGTGGACAAGCCAGCTGGCCTGGTGGTGCATCCCGCCCCCGGCAATCCGGACCACACTCTGGTCAACGCTCTGTTGGCCCATTGCGGCGACAGTCTTTCGGGTGTGGGTGGAGTGCGCCGGCCGGGCATTGTTCATCGCCTAGACAAGGATACATCCGGATTACTAGTGGTCGCAAAACATGATGCAGCCCAT
>CAJWZI010000045.1 GCA_913049615.1 uncultured Alphaproteobacteria bacterium
CATCATGTCCCCGTTCCACGGAAACTATGCGAAGCGCTTCGGCCATGGAGGCATTGACCACGTTCAAAACGCCGCTAGCAGCCTCATCCACGCTTATGCCAAGGGGTTTGGCTAGATATGTCTCTATGGAAGCGCCGGCCTTGTCGCCACGTATTGCCAAACGCCCAGCTAATAGGGCATTTGGGTTCATATACCCTAGAGCCAGATTACAGTCCGTTACCGTTGGTTTTGTCCCACCTGCGTCATAGCAAACTGGTCCCGGCTCGGCTCCTGCGCTTTGCGGCCCCACCTTCAGGGACCCGCCTGGATCGATCCAGGCAATGGAGCCACCGCCCGCGCTGACTTCAGCCAGATCAATGACCGGCACTCGGATTGGATGGCCAGTTCCGTTCATCCACCGGTTCACATTGCCATCGCCACCCACCTCGTATTCGGAGGTGGTTTCCACAACACCATCCTTGATCAGACTGGCCTTGGCGGTGGTGCCACCCATGTCGAATGACAAAAGGTTCGGTTTGTCCAATTGTTGCCCGATCATAGCGGTGGCAATGACGCCCGCGGCTGGGCCCGATTCTATGGCCATGGCGGGCATTTTTAGACCTTCAGCCACATCGAACACGCCGCCTGAAGAGCCCATAACATGGAGACCCGGTAGACCCATGTTGCTGGTCACGCCTTCCAACCGACGCAGATAGGATTCCAATATCGGACCGACATAGGCGCAGACGGCAGTGGTAGAGGCCCGTTCGAACTCACGAATTTCCGGTAGCACTTCCGATGAAAGGAAAACCGGGATGCCCGGCAGGGCCTTCCGTAAACGTGCGCCGATCTGCTGCTCGTGTACGTCATTGAGGAACGAGAATAGCAAGGATACGGCGATGGCCTCGATTTGATTGGCCTTTGCGAATTCAATGATTGTATCGATGTCTAATTCATTGAGCGGTTCAATAATTTTGCCGGCCGCGTCCAGCCGCTCTCCTACTTCAAGGCGGCAATAACGGGGGATCAGCAGGCTCGGCCCATCCTGGAACAGGTCATACAGGCTGGAACGGGAAGAACGACGCAATTCCAGAATATCCCGGAAGCCCTTGGTCGATACCAGCATTGCCTTGGCACCATTGCCTTGCAAAATGGCGTTAGTGACCACGGTCGTAGCGTGGGACAACAAGCGGACGTTGGTAGCTTCGATCCCATGTTCCTTTAGTGCAATGGAAAGTCCATCCACTACGCCCTGGCCAAAGTCATGCGGTGTGGTCGAAACCTTTGCGAGGCCGATTTGACCCGTCACTTCATTCGCCAGGGCGACGTCTGTAAAGGTCCCGCCGATATCCACGCCCACACGCCAACTCATGAATTTGCCTCCGCCATTGCTCCAGACAGCAAAACTCTAACGGATGCCTCCTGGCGCGGCAACGTTTGGGACATAGGCCTGTCCGGTGAAATGTTCCTCGTTGCCGGCAGAGAACATCAAGCCGGCTTTTTTGATGGCGCTATCGCTGACCGGCTCTAGCGGTACATAAGATCTGTCATCATTCTCAACATAGGCATCGTTGCTGACGGCGTTGTAACAGATAATCAACGTCCAACGCCGCTTATCGGATAGGTTCTTGTTGGAGCGGTGCAGTGTGTTGCAATGGAGTATCAACACGTCCCCTGGGTCTAGTTCGCCATAAACGGTGTCGCTGGCGGCGAGAGTATGTTTCATGCGTTCTGGGTCAGCCTCGTTCTGCTTCTCCGTCAAGGGCACATGATCGATGCGTCCCAGTTTATGGGAGCCCTCCATTAACTGAAGACAACCATAGTTTCTATCCGACCGATCCAGAGTGATCATGCAACTTAGCATGTCGGGGCGCAGACAGCCGTTGTAATACCAGTAGCCGTAGTCCTAGTGCCACTCCCAAGCTCCACCCTCGCGAGGGTCCTTAGCGGTCAGTTTGGATTGATAATGATAGATCTTTTCTCCAATTAGTGTTTGCGCCGTTTCCACCATGCGGTCACAGCGAGCCGTCAGTCCATAGACGCTATTCCCGGCCCTGTTCCAAAGGGAAATACGGGTGCCAAATCCCTCTTGATCCGGCCGTATCAGGGAATGTTCAGCGATGGCAGGATCTTCCTCCATAGCGCGTTTGAGGAGTTTTATTTCTTCTGCGTCGAACAGTCGCGGCAAGACTACAAACCCATCCTGTTTGTATAGCTCCTGCTGTAAATTAGATATTTTGAATGGAATTGGACAAGTATTCGGAGGTATTGAAAGCAAAGTGCGATCTAGCGGAAAATTCCAAATCTATGTGGATCGTATCGGCATTTTATTTTTGAGGATATGTTGACGATGAATTCGAATCCCGCGGCGGCTTTCCTCGATCGTAAATTGGGCAGCCGGGAACAAGCCAGAGCAACTCCAATTAGGAAAAAGTTGAAGGCCAAATATAGAAAGCAAAGAAGCGCGGGTTAAAGAAACCGTTTGATGGTTATGTCGGGTTGAAGATCATGCAGGAACAGGTGCCATGGGCGTACAACTTATCGTCCGTATCTTCCAGGCGCGCTTCTGAAGTTGCAATCTTGCGGCCGGGATGCACTACCTCGCCGATGGCCCGAATAACCCGGCCATCGGTTGGCAACGGGCGTACCATGTTCAGTTTGAATTCTAAAGTGGTGTAGGAGAAACCGGCTGGCAGACGGCTGTGGATGGCGCATCCCAGAGCGCTGTCCAACATGCCAGCGAAATAGCCGCCATGCACAGCCCCCAGGGGGTTCAGCAGGTATTCTCCGGGTCGGCCTTCGAATACCACCCGACCGTCTTCGACCTCTACCAGGTCATAGTCCGCTGTCTGCTGAAAGGAGCACTGCGCAAGGGTGCCATCCCGCATGGCGCGTAGAAAGTCTATTCCGGCCATCGTTTGGCCTGCCTGAACAGTTTGGCTTGGGTCCGCCCAGGTGTACGTGCGTTGCCTTTCGCTCATGATGTTTTCGGTGGGCGCTGCGTTTTTTCTTCCGTGGCACCGCCGGCGTCTCGCCAGGCGGCATACCCCCCTTGCATGTGGCAAACCGGGGCCAGGCCCATTTCATGTACTGCCAGGGCGGCCAGAGCCGATCGCAGTCCGCCAGCGCAGAAGAATACGAACCGCTTTCCGGATTGAAATTCCTCTTTGGCATAGGGGCTTTCGGGGTCGACCCAAAATTCCAACATGCCGCGGGGTGAATGCGTGGCTCCGGGGATAGCGCCTTCACGCCAAAGTTCCCGTATGTCACGAATATCTACGAATATCACATCATCGTCTCCATAGGCTTCCATAGCCTGTTCTACAGACCAGGTTTCGATGATGCTTTCGGCATGGGAGCAGAGTTCCCTAACGCCTTTAGTAATCATTACGCTCTCCTCAAGTCTTGTTTTATCCCAAACTAACTGCCTCTGTTGGTATCGCTAAGGCGAATGGGTTGACCTGGTCGTTCGCCACTCGGTTTGCCCTTTTGCCAGACGGGCAGGCCGTTGACAAACACGTTGTTGATGCCAATAGCCGGGGTCTCGGGTTCGTCAAACGTTGCCCTGTCAATGACGGTTCTGGGATTAAATATGACAATATCCGCATAGGCTCCTTTTTTTAGCTCACCACGATCCTTGAACCCGAATTGAGCTGCCGGCAAGCCCGTCATGCGGTGCACCGCCTCTTCTAGGGCCATGAGGCCCAGATCACGGGAATAGTGTCCTAGGACCCGGGGGAAGGTGCCCCATAGCCGGGGGTGGGGGTGCTGGTCATCAGGAATGCCGTCAGAGCCAATCATGGCGCCGGGATAGGACAGAACTCGTTGCACATCTTCTTCGTCCAACTGGAAATAGATAGCACCACCTGGCGATAGTGTCTTGGCCGCTTCCTCCGGCGTCATCTCCATCTCCGACGCCAGTTCTGCCAAATCTCGGCCGCGCACTTCGGGGCGGGACCGAGACCAAGTAATCAGCACTTTGCGGCACCGGTTTACCAGGTGCGGCAGGATCATTGTGGAAGAGGCGTGGTAGGGGTAGACATCAAGTGTCAGGCGCTGCTGGTTCTTAAATTTCTCGATCAACGGAAGCGTTTGTTTTGTCATGCCAAAATTCTGAAGGCCCGCCGCCTTGTGATGGGAGATGACGACCTGAACGCCCGCGTCTCTGCCGATCCGTGCCACCTCTTCCAGGGACGCCATGACGCCTTCGGCCTCGTCGCGAATATGGGCAGTATAAATTCCATCCTTTTCCGCCATGACCTGGGCCACTGCCGAAACTTCCTCTGTCTTTGCGGCCTGGGCTGGAGGATAGAACAGCCCCGAGGACATGCCGATGGCCCCTTCGTCAATGCAATCACGCAGGACATCCTGCATCTGGCCGATTTCACTGTCTGTGGCTGCGCGATTCACATCGTCCATCGCACCATAGCGCAAGGATGTGTGGCCCACCAACATGGCGGCATTAAGGGCTGGGCGCCTGTTTTCTAATCCCGCTAAATAATCGCCGGCGGAGGCAAACTTTAGATCTTCCCGATCCCGCCACAGGGACATGGGAAATTGTTCCTCGCCCGCGTCCTTCCATGGGGCCAGGGAAAATCCGCAATTGCCCACAACCACGGTGGTGACGCCCTGACTAGCCTTGGGCGCCATGTCTGGATTAGTGAATAAAAAGCGATCATCGTGGGTGTGAACATCGATGAAGCCAGGTGCAACCGCTTGGCCCGCGGCATTCACTTCGGTCGTGGCTGTGGCCGCGGTCAAATCGCCGATATTGGTGATCCTGTCACCTGAAACCGCGACGTCGGCTCGGAACCCTTCAGAACCGGTGCCGTCGATGATAGTGCCGTTGCGGATGATGAGATCAGACATATTGCCAGCAGCATAAAAATTGAAAACACCTCTCACTCCCGTAAAAGCGGGAGCTCATTTCTACAGTTGCAGACATGAATTTTGACTTGCGTGGGAATGACGTTATAGGTGCTATATGTCGCATGGCAGTCATAGCTTATGGCCTTCGATTAGGTCGATAAATTGTTGAAACAGGTAATGACTGTCCTGCGGACCTGGCGAGGCCTCGGGGTGATATTGCACTGAGAATATTGGCTTGCCTTCAACTCGGATTCCCTCCACGGAGCCATCAAACAGAGAGATGTGAGTTTCCACTACTCCCTTGGGCAAGGTTTCACGTTTTACGACAAAACCGTGGTTTTGCGACGTGATTTCCACATTGCCGGTGGTCAGATCCTTGACCGGTTGGTTGGCGCCGCGATGGCCGCGATGCATCTTCTCGGTCGCGGCACCCAGGGCTAAGGCCAGGGTCTGGTGTCCTAGGCATATGCCGAAGATTGGTTTTCCAGAGTTGATCAGACGCTGAATAGTGGGCACCGCATAGACACCCGTTGCCGCCGGGTCGCCGGGACCATTGGAAAGGAAAATACCGTCGGGATCCATTGCTAGAATATCATCTGCCCCAGTTGAAGCGGGTACCACGGTAACCCTGCAGCCGATAGAGGCCAGACAGCGTAGGATATTCCGCTTGATACCAAAATCCATGGCAACCACATGGTATTTTGGGTTCTCCAGCTGGCCGTGACCAATTCCAAGCTGCCAGCGCGTTTCGTCCCAGCGATAGGGTTGCTTGCAGGTCACTTCGGCCGCCAGGTCCATGCCCTCCAACCCTGGCCAAGCCGCACAATCAGCTTGCATGGTAGGAATATCGAAGGATCTATCAGGGCTATGGATTACCACTCCCGTGGGTGCGCCGCCGTCACGGATCAATCGGGTCAAACGTCGAGTATCGATGCCGCAAATTCCTGGCAGGTTATATTTCACAAGCCAGGCATCTAGATGGCTAGAGGCGCGATGATTGGACGGCCGCGTAATATCGGCCCGCAGGACTACGCCTCGGGCAGCGGGGTTCAGGGTCTCTAAATCCTCGTCATTGACACCTACATTTCCAATGTGGGGGAAGGTGAAGGTAATTATTTGGCCCGCATAACTGGGATCGGTCAGAATTTCCTGATATCCTGTGAGGGAAGTATTGAAACAAACTTCACCTACTGCGAATGTCGGCGCACCAATTCCCTGTCCCCAAAAAATATGACCGTCCATCAGGACTAGGGCCGCGCTGGCCCAATCTGGTGCTTCCTGATTTGGTAAATCGTGGCTGTTTTGCTTTACATTCATGGCGATTTGGGCTCCAGCCGCGCCGGGAGAGGTGAGCAAATTGGCGCGGACACTACGTCAAGGGTCTGTCTCCGTCAAGTGTCCAAAAATTACAATTAATGTAATAAAATCAAATATTTATGAAATATTACCAAAACCTATGCTAGTTGCCATTTAGACCATTTTCCTTTATCCTTTCGTCACTGCAAGCAGTCCTGGCAGATTCGAGGGAGCGGGAAAGTGCGTGACCGCCTAAAGGACGTGTTGACTGTCTCGTTGAAAGCTGGAGAGAAACGCCGTGTTGCCACGGTGCGTCTAATCTTGGCTGCGATCAAGGACCGCGACATTGCCGTCCGCTCGGACGGACAGGGTGACGGTGTTAGTGACAAAGAGATTTTGGCGATCTTACAAAAGATGGTCAAACAAAGGCGCGAATCGACTGTCATGTATCAGGAGGGTGGTCGTTTAGAGTTGGCTGCCCAGGAAGAAGAAGAAATCACCATTATCGAGGAATTCTTACCTCAGAAAATGGGGCAAGAAGAAATGGCTGTCGCGGTGGGTGAAGTCGTTGCCGAGTGTGGCGCCACGAGCCTAAAGGACATGGGTGGTGTCATGGGCCTATTGAAGGAACGTTACAGGGGGCGCATGGATTTTGCCAAGGCGGCTGGGCACGTGAAAAGCTGGCTGAGCAGATAGGACTTATGCCACATGGCTATCCCGGAAACCTTCCTCACAGAATTGAACAGCCGTATAGAACTTGTCGATTTGATTGGTCGGCGGGTCAAACTGGTAAAACGGGGCCAGGAATATACTGGCCTGTGCCCCTTTCATAACGAAAAGACACCGTCCTTTACTGTTAACGAGGATAAGGGGTTCTATCACTGTTTCGGTTGTTCGGCCCACGGCGGCGCCATAAATTTTGTGATGAATACCGAGGGGTCATCTTTTCCAGAGGCGGTGGAACGTCTGGCGACTGAAGTTGGGTTGGAGGTGCCACGTTCCCAACCACGGGACCACGAGGCAGAGGCACAGCGCAAAACTCTTTATGACGTCATGCAGGTCGCGGCCGATTGGCTGGTGGGCCAGTTATCGGGTATAGTGGGCAAGGGAGCGAGAGAATACCTGAAAGGCCGCGGGCTGACATCCACCACAATTAGCCGCTTCCATCTTGGCTATGCGCCCGACGCCAGAGATCGTATGAAACAAACTTTGCTGGCGCGAGGTCTGACAGAAAATCAACTGATCAAAGCGGGATTACTGATCAAACCCGATGGTGGCGGCGAGAGCTACGACCGGTTTCGCAATCGTTTGATGTTTCCCATCACCGATGGCAAGGGGCGGGTGGTGGCCTTTGGCGGTCGAGCCCTGGGCGACCAGCGAGCAAAATATCTGAATTCACCGGAAACGGCAATCTTTCACAAAGGCAACTTGCTCTACAATCTGGTCAACGCGCGCCAACCGGCCCGGGACGGCGATCGTCTGGTGGTGGTAGAGGGTTACATGGATGTCATAGCCATGGACCAGACCGGATTGTCGTTTGCGGTTGCTCCGTTAGGCACCGCCCTGACAGAACAGCAATTGACAGCCCTTTGGCGATTGGTACCGGAGCCCAGCCTTTGTTTCGATGGCGATGCCGCCGGTCAGCGCGCGGCACTACGTGCAGCGGAGCGCGCCCTGCCTATAGTGAAACCTGGCTATTCCCTCCGTTTTGTAAGCCTGCCTGATGGTGAAGACCCCGATAGCCTGATCCACACCAAGGGGTCGGAGGCATTTTCCGAATTGTTGAATAAGGCGGTGCCATTGTCGGATTTGCTATGGCGCGCCCGGCTGCAATCTCGTAATCCCGATACCCCGGAAAAATGGGCCGGTTTACGTAAAGATATTCGCGATATGGTGCAACAAATTGGCGACGGCACTGTGCAAGCATACTATAGAGCAGACTTTAAGAAACGTTTGGAAATGGCCTTTGGTACAACAACAAACGTCTTTGCAACTCGCAATGCTGGCTCCGGTCGGCAAAATCTGCGAAATCCGCCGTTAAGCCCCGCATATGTGCCACCTATTCCCAGCCATATGGGGTTGGGGCAGGGAGTAAACGCTGACACGTTGCCTCGCGAAAGGCTTCTGATTGCTGCGCTGTTAAACCATCCAAACCTTATTCATGAGGTTTTTGAAGATGTTGGCCGGCTAAATTTAGGTTCCCCCGAACTTGACAACATCCGCACAGCGATTATAGAAATGGCTACCTCCGGCGCGCCCCTTGACCTAGAAGGCCTCAAAGAAAATCTTCAATACGGCGGAACGGCAAATGCCTCTAGCCGAATAATTGCGGAGTTGACGGGCCCAGGTATTGCGAAGCTTGAACCGTTCGCGCGACCGGATGCGACGTTGGCACGGGTTAAAAAGGACTGGACGAGCGTTTTTGGACGGCACCGACTTGAAGATCTCCGCCGTGACCTAAAACAGGCGGAGGAAGATTTTGGTCGCGATCTGACGGATGAGAAGCAGGCTCGTTTTTTGGCGTTGAAAGCGGCGGTCGACGAAGCGACGGCGGAAGTGGCACGTTTCGAAGATTTTTAACGAACTGTGGCGCTTTAGTGAGTTTTAGGGACTGGGGCTTGGACCACCCATAATTTTGATGGCGAAAAAGCGCAGGTAAT
>CAJWZI010000046.1 GCA_913049615.1 uncultured Alphaproteobacteria bacterium
ATGTAATAAAATCGCTCTTTACGACCATTTCTTTTTGTTTTACCTCGCCGTTAAAGGGGTTCTAGGGATTTTCCCCTCTAAAAAGACATAATCCTCTGTAGACCACACCAATAAATGGCTGCGGAGGTGGGTTACTACTTATAAGTGTGGCAAATTAGGTAAATATCGTACATTTAGGACCCGCGGGGGCATTTGAACGAGAACCTACGGTTTTGAACCCAGTGACCACGTCGAAACCGTAGGTTTCCGTCGAATCATCCCTTCTCCTCATCTTCAATAAAGTATGTACCGTTGGGTAACACATGCTTATAGGGCAACAACGAGATATGAGATAAGGTCTCGTCGTCGATTTCCTCCCCTTGCTGCCGAAGCAGCTCCACAATGTCGCTTATCTTGATGGTGTTCCAGTACAGAATGGCATTGGACACAAAGCTGAGACTACTGGCCTTGTTCATGATTTCTTCATAGTCGCCTGTGGTGAATTCACCCTGATCCGCAAAGAATATCCAGCGCGGCAGTTTATGTCGGTATTCCCCTTTATTCAGTTGCCGTTGGACGGTTTGACGGAGTTCTTTGTCAGTCAGGTACCGCAGAATGTATTCGGTCTTGATAATCCGCCCCAAGTTCGTAAAGGCTTTGGTGAGGCGATCCGAAGGTGAACTATTGGTTAATCGTTGGACGATGACGTGTGCTGGCGCAGTTTTCTGCTTCAGTGAAATCGCCACTCGCATCATATATTCCCACTGTTCCTCAATGATGGCCAGATCGGCTGTTTTGGTGAGTAAATGGTTGAGGTCGCCGTAATCGACGGTTTTGTCAATACGGTAAAGCTGCTGATCTTTGAGATCCCGAATGCGCGGCATAAAGTAGAATCCGAGCAAATGACAGAGTGCGAAGACGATTTCGGTATAGCCATGTGTATCGGTGGTGTGCTCCCGGATTTTCAGAATCGTGTTGTTTTCCAGCAGGCCGTCCAAAACATACAGCGCTTCACGCGGGCTACAGGAAATAATCTTGGTGCTGAACACTGAATATTGATCGGAAACGTGGGTGTAGATCCCGATGGCTTTTTCATAATAACCGTAGTAGCGGGGATAGTAAGAAGCCAACAGGCTGTCGGCGCGGATTTTAAAGCGTTGCGCATCCGATGAGGACAATGTACCGGTGCCGTGCACCGCACTCAACGGCAGCTCATGGTGTTGATTCACAATTTCAGCACTGGCGTTGATCAGGGTTTCCTCTCGAATATAGTATTGCAGGATATGCCGGAGCATATCGACGGTCACACCTTTAACGCTATTGCTCATGGATACGACACCCAGGTTGGTGGCCTGCGAAATAATGGCGGCCATCAGGCTTTTGTAAAAGGCTTTGGGGCGCGATTGATGGTGCTGGATAGGGACAAAATGACGGCTGTAATGTGTCATTTGATCTACTTCCATCAGAAGCTGTTCGATACGTATGCTGGGCATATGTGCATCGATCACTTTTTGCAGTTGGTTGACTTTATCCGGGACCTCGAGCTTGTCATCACGTTTGAGTTTCAATCGGCCGTTTTGAATTTCCGCGAAGTTGTCCAGGCCGAACAGCTTTTTCGCTTCAGAGACTGATTCGTGGAACTGCGTTGAAATGGCGGCTCGAACTTCGTGCGGTGGAGGCTGTTGAAGTTCGGTATAGACAGCCTGTCTGGTTTCATCCCAACTGGGTTCATTTAAGGTGAGATCCCAGAACGAAACATGCTGCTTACTCTGCGGCAAGTACAAATCGCCGGAACGCAAGGCGTCTTTCATAGCGAGAGCCAATCCCATTTCCCAAACGTTGCGATTGATGTTACCGGCTTGATCTTTAAGGGTGCGGCGTAGTTCGCGGGGAATGAATGCTGTCGGTGTGTTCTCGGGTAGCTTTTTCAGGTCGCCATCATCCAATTTCCGGACGAACTCAATAGCTTTTATCAGCGGCCCGGAACCTTTAGCCACTTCAAATGGTAACCGGATAAAGTCGGCAAAATATTTTCGTAAACTGGGATAACGGGCCAGCAACAAATCGCAGTAGCCGCGTTCCTCCAGGCGTTTAAAAATGTGCAGGTCGTCAATGGATGCCAGCAGATGTTTCTCGTCAATGCGTTGCCACAAGTCCTTCTTGTACAATGGCTGTTCATCCGGCCATTCCAGCAAAACATGCGTGGTTTCAAGCACAGCATCGATGGCTTTCTTTTGGCGCTTGCGAAACTCCTTGTGTTTTTTGTCGTGGCTGTTTTTGGTTTGCCGGCATAGCTCTGTCATGTACTGATCATGCATTTTGACCAGATGATCCAACAGGATCTTGCGGGATTCCAACAGGAAGCAAATCATCAATGCATAGCGCTTATGGTCCTTGAAGCGCTTCATGTCCTTAGCGCTGTAACGCTTGGTCAGTCGGTACAGGTAGTTAAGAAAAGCGGTATCAATGACCTTTTCTTCGAACTCATTAATGCCGGTGGACACCAGATTGTCATAGCGTTCCAAATAGCGTTTCAGTGATGATATTTTCGCACCCGGCGGGTACTCTTTGAGTTGGTTGAAGTAGGTTCGTTGATTGCCGTCGGTGGCTTGCAACAAATCGTCAATGGCATCGCGTAATTCCGGCGACATCTGATCAAACACTTGCTCAAAAAGCTGAGCGTGTACCTGGTTACATATGCGGATGATCTGTCTTTCGATCGTCGTGGGGCCAGGTAAAACAATACGTTTCAACAGAAGGTGGCGTTCTGCCCGGTGAAAAAGTTCATCCGGAAGCAGTCCCTGTTGGGCATGTTCTTCAATCCAGCGGTCCAGATCTGCTTCCACTTTGTCGTCAAACCGATGAAAGCCCAGGTACTTGAGGATATTGTTCCGGTGTTCCAACACCGTGGCTTCTCTTTCGGGCACTTCCACCGTTAGCGTAGGAGGAAGATCGAGTTGACTACTCAGGTAGCTGATCACTCGTGGCGAAAGATCATGGAGCTGGTTTAGAAACCGGCCATAGAGGCGCATGGCACACAGTTGGATGGCAAATCCCAGGCGATATTGCTTGCGATACTTGTTGACGACCTCGCAATCACGACGGCTTAGCGTCCAATCGCGAACCATTTCCTCATCGGAGAATCGTTGCGGCAATATTAACGGTTGGTACCGCTGCTGATCGGTTAAGAACTGCTCTTTGGCTGTCATAGGACCTCACTTGGCTCCGGTCACGCCAACTGCGCTATAGCGCTGTTTTTATTGATGGATGCGGTATTTAAAGGTGCATCACCGCCTTTAAAGGCAATCGCTCTTGCCCAGGGGTTATTCGGTTTAAAAATGTGTAGAGTTTATAACATATATGTACTAAGATCTACGCATGTCCTGGATACTGCTGATACTTTCACTCCCCACTGAAAACGCCACCGTGCGCATGCGGGCATGGCGCGCCATCAAAGCCCTGGGGGCCGTTTCGCTGCGTGATGGCGTCTATCTACTGCCAGCCATCTCTGATCATGCCGAAAAGCTAGAGGCAATTGCCCAGGATGTCCGTGATAGTGGCGGGACCGCCCATGTACTGCACGCTAATGATCCTGAAACCGAAGCGTTCCCCCCGCTATTCGATCGCTCGGAAGACTATGAGTCGCTGGACTCGGCGATGGCGGACCTGCGGGCAAAGCTCTTGCCGGAAACCGCCATGGAGGTCATGAAGGAAACACGCAAACTGCGCAAAAGCTTCACGCGACTGTCAGCCATCGATTTTTTCCCCGGTGCCGCGCGGGATCGAATCGATACGGCTCTGAAACAGCTGGAAAGCGATGCCAACCGGGTCTTGTCTCCCGATGAGCCGCAGCCCGAACCTCGCACAATCCGCCGTCTTGATCGAGCCGATTATCAAGGCAGGCTCTGGGCGACGCGGCGTCGGCCGTGGGTGGACCGTTTGGCCAGTGCCTGGCTGATTGGCCGCTTCATCGATCCATCCGCACGCTTTTTATGGCTGGCCTCGCCGGACGACTGCCCGGATGAGGCGCTGGGGTTCGATTTCGATGGGGCGACCTTTACTCACGTGGAAGAAAAAGTCACTTTCGAAACGCTGCTGGCGAGCTTCGACCTGGATTCACCCGCGCTACTCCGGCTTGGAAAACTCGTGCACTACCTCGATGTGGGGGGACATCAGCCGCCGGAGGCCGCCGGGGTCGAGTGTGTATTGATAGGGCTGCGCGAAACCCATAGCGATGATGATCAATTATTACAAGCTGCCAATCAGGTTTTCGACAGCCTGTTGGTCACTTACGGTAAGGAACAATAACCATGCACGAACCGTCAACTTCATCTGTACCGCCAAGCAGCGGGTCCAATCAAATCACCAGGGATGCGACCGCTGGTAACCTCAATGCATTCGGCCATCACATCACCTTCGGGGAGGCCGTGCGTGTCTGGTTGCGGGTCGCCATCCTGAGCTTTGGCGGTCCCGCCGGCCAGATCGCGGTGATGCACCGTATTCTGGTGGATGAAAAGCAATGGGTCAGTGAGAGCCGCTTCCTGCACGCGCTGAATTACTGCATGGTGCTGCCCGGACCTGAAGCCCAGCAACTGGCCACCTATATCGGCTGGCTGCTGCATGGCATCAAGGGTGGACTGGTTGCGGGCGCCCTGTTCGTGCTGCCGGGCTTTCTCAGCATTCTGGTGCTCAGTCTGCTCTACGCTGGATTTCAGGAAGCGTCACTGGTGCAGGCCCTGTTTTTCGGTATCAAGGCGGCCGTGCTGGCGATCGTGATCCAGGCGGTGATCCGCATCGGCAAGCGCGTCCTCAAGAACGCCTACATGTACGCATTGGCGGTCGCCGCTTTCGTGGCGATCTTCTTCTTTGCCGTGCCTTTCCCGATCGTAATCGTTACCGCCGGATTGATCGGTCTGCTGGGTCGGCATGTCGATCCGGAACGCTTTGTGGTCATCAAGGGGCACGATACCCCCGAGGACGCCGGGCGTGCGATTGATGCCATGATGGAGGGCGGCGCGGCAAGCCATACCCGGGCGTCACGGGGGCGGGCACTCAAGGTGCTCGCCGTCTGGCTGCCGCTGTGGTTTGCGCCACTTGTCGCCCTGCTTGTGACCTTGGGCTATGAGGATGTGTTCACCCAGATTGGGCTTTTCTTCAGCAAACTGGCGGTTGTCACCTTCGGTGGCGCCTATTCGGTGCTGGCCTACATGGCCCAGGAGGCGGTACAAAACTATGGATGGCTGGCACCGGGGGAAATGCTGGATGGTCTGGGTATGGCGGAAACTACACCCGGCCCGCTGATCCAAGTGGTGCAATTCGTGGGCTTTATGGGGGCCTTCCGGGCTCCGGGAACGCTCGACCCCTTCACAGCAGGCATCTTGGCATCGGTTTTAGCCACCTGGGTCACCTTCGTTCCCTGCTTTTTGTGGATCTTCCTGGGCGCGCCGTATGTGGAAACACTGCGCGGCAACCAGGCGGTGAGCGCGGCGCTGTCGGCGGTCACGGCGGCCGTGGTGGGCGTGATGCTGAATCTCGCCATCTGGTTCGCGGTGCACGTCGCCTTTAACGAGGTTGAAACTGTACGGGCCTATGGTATGCTACTGCTGATACCCGCCTGGGGCAGCATCCACATTGTCAGCGTCGCGCTGGCCGCGGGCGCCTTTATCGCTATGTTGCGCTTTAAGGTGGGCATGTTGCCGATGATTTTAGTCAGCGCACTGCTGGGTATTGTGTACCATCTGTTATTTGCAGGCGTCCCGGCGGCGTAACCCCCCAATACAGCCAAAAATGTTTCACAGCAACAAAAAAAGAGGAATAGCCATGACAATGTCTCCGCTTCGAGCATTCATTCTAATGTGCGCTTTATTCATTCAAGCATCCATAACAATGGCCGACGATTCCGGCCGCCTCGATGATAAGGCCATTGGCCAGGCGGCTGGCACCCAGGCAACGGCCAAACCTGATGGCGTGGTGCGTATCGGCTGGAAGCGCGACGACGTGCCCGTCACCGTTGACGGTATGAAGTTCCCGCCGCCGGCGGGCCTCGGGAGTTGGGCCGCGTTCAAGGCCTTGCCGGAGGGTGGTGTTATGGTGATGGGGGATACGGTGGTGTTTGAGGATGAAATCACCCCGGCCATGGACGCCGCCTTTGCCCACGGCCTGGACATCACCGCGCTGCACAACCATTTCGTGTTCGACCGTCCGCCGGTTTACTTTATGCACATCGGCGGCCATGGACGAAACGCCGAGTCACTCGCCGAAGGCGTCAAGGCCATGTGGGATGCCATTAAACAAGTGCGTAAAAAGCATCCCGTACCGCAAGAACGATTTCCGGGTGATGTGCCCGATATCACCGGCAAATACAACACCAAGACGTTGGAAAAGATTCTGGATGCCGAGGGCAGCCTTAACGGGCAGGTGCTGAAATTCACGTTCGGGCGCAGCGCCAGAATGCACGGTGTGGAATTTGGCGCATCCATGGGCCTGTCCACCTGGGCCGCCTTCTCCGGGAATGAGAAGCAGGCGGTCGTCGATGGGGATTTTGCCATGACCGCGGACGAGATCCAGCCGGTGATGCGGACGCTGCGTCAGGCGGGCATCCACATCGTGGCGCTGCACAACCATATGACCGGTGAAACGCCTTCCTACTATTTCCTGCATTATTGGGGCAAGGGCAAGCCCGAGGATCTGGCGAAAGCGATACGGGCAGCGCTGGAGACGCAAAGATGAATTGAGAGTGGGATTCGTGATTTGACGGGTTATACGGGGTCGATCAGCGTGACCAACTTTTCCATCAATATCAGCGAGGCATTATTCGAAAGTTGCTGGCCTTCTTCGATGTACTCCCAGACCGTTGCATCGCTTTTCCAGCCGCCTTGTTTCTTGATCAGCTCGAAGTCTACCCGTTCTCGAGCCGCCGAAGTGGAGAGGCCGCGGCGAAAACTGTGACTGCTCAACTCGGGCACGAAGTCGAACTGACAGGCCTTGCCCAGGGTTTTGAGCAAGTCATTAATTGCCCCTGGGTTCAGAGGCCTGGGCGTCACCTGATCCCAGCGGTTAACCGGCCTAAAGAGCGGGCCGCTATCAATCTCAGCGCTATCCATCCAGGCCTTGATTGCTGTAGCCGGACAACAACCTGGTGTACCGAAAGGTAAGGCGCGGGCCAGCCCTGTCGCCTGTTGATCCGTTTTGGAGCGCGGCAACCGGATGATCAGGCCTTCCGGCTCCCAATTCAGATCACTGATTTGAATGGCCACCAGTTCGCTGCGACGAAAAGCGCCGAAAAAGCCGGTCAACACCAGGGCGATATCCCTATGCTTCTTTTTGCTATCCGGCAAACACCGCAGGTAATCCACCATTTGTGCGATGTGTTCCAGGCGTAGGGCCTTGGCCTTGCGTTTGGGTTGGCCATGAGTGCGACGAATGCCTTCCATGGTTTTCCGCACCAGGGGATCGCGCACCGGATCAGTGACGCCTTGGTAATGGTGCCACTGGCTAATGGCGGTGAGGTGGAGATCTAACGTCCGGGCGTTGAGCGATTCGGCCCTGGCGAGCAGATAGCGCACCACCGTATCTCGGTCAGTCGGCAACCGGCCACCCCATTTCTCAAATTGGCGAATGGCGGATCGGTAGGCCTTGCGGGTGTTATCGGAGGTGGCCGCCTGGAGGTAGTGCCGCAGTGACTCGGATTCCCGATGAGCAATCTGGTTCGATTCCTCATTACGTAATGCTAAGTCGGTGGCCATTTTGGGTGGTTTGGTGTTCATGAATTGGATTCCTATCGGTGTCACCAGAAAGGCGGCTATGTACCGGCGTTACAAGCAGAAGATTTTCAGCTTAATACCATAGCCAACGATAACCTTGATTATCGAAGGTTAAAAATTGAAACTCAAGAAACTTTGATAAGCATAAATATAATGTTATATTACGTGTTACATAATACGTTACTAAATAGTTTGAGAGGAAATCTCCCTATGGCACGCGCCGGAGTCACTTTCCACGATGTCGCCAAAGCCGCCGAAGCCATCAAAACCCAAGGCCAGGAGCCTACGGTGGATCGGGTGCGGGAACATATGGGCACCGGCAGCAAAAGCACCATCGCGCCGCTGCTCAAGCGTTGGCGATCAGACAACGGAGAGGCAGCCGATATCGGTGGACTCCCGAACGACCTGGTGGAGGTAGTGAAATCACTCCACGAGCGGGTACAGCAGATGGCCGACCACCGTATTGAGCAGACCCGTCAGGAATTTGAGGCGTCAAATAAAGAACTCCGCAAAGAATTGGCCGATTCCAAAAACACCATCGCGCAACTTACTGCCCGACAACAGGATCTTGAGAGCCAGATTGAACGGCAGAACAAAGAAAAAAGCGCGTTAGACAAGTCTCTGGAAGATGTGCGTATCAGCCTGGTCAAAGCCGAGGCCCAACGAGACGAAGCCATTGTGCGAACCGCTGAATTAAAGGAAAGTATTGCGGAACTTAAGCAGGAAAATAAGGACATCCGCGATCATTTTGAACATTATCAGCAGCGCACTGCCGAAGACCGTCAGCAAGAACGCGAACAGTTCCGGATCGATACCCAGGGGTTGAAAGACCAGATGCAGGAACTGCAACACCGGTTCGACCAGGCTGAGTCAAGAGCGTCCGAGTTATTTGATGCCAATGCGCAGTTACAAAGCAATGCCGATAAACTTGAACAGACCAATGCGACGCTAAACAGGGATTTGAACGGAAAGGTAGATGAGACCCAGAACCTGAAGCGCAACCTTGAAGACGCCATGACGAAGAACCAGGAATACCAGCA
>CAJWZI010000047.1 GCA_913049615.1 uncultured Alphaproteobacteria bacterium
GTCATCCATGCATTGTGCATACCGTCCATCGCCGGCAAAGATCCAAAAAACAACACTGACGATAACGAATGTCCCCTGAATATAGACCGCCAAAGCCGAGGCTTTAGCGGTCACGCCCAACCGGCGCGTCAGGATCTGGAACGCGGCGTAGGTGAAGGCAGCGATCACTGGTAGCAGCAGGACGATGCGGTGGGAACCGCTGAATTCTTCATTCGACCAAGGCTGTTGTACAATGATGACACCGACAAAACCAACCAGCACCGCGCTGATCCGTCGCATGCCGACTTTTTCTCTCAGAATTGGGATCGATAACAGGGTGATGAAAAGAGGGGCGACAAAGAATAGGGCCGTGGCATCACCAAGGGGTAAGACTGCCAAAGCGGCAAAAAAAGTCAAGTTAGCAACAACAAGAAGTAGACCTCTAACCAGGTGCAGCCAGGGTCTGTCCGTCCGCAGAATGTGCCAGCCGCCTTCCATCTGAACCAAGGCGAGGCTCACAGTAATACCGATGATAGACCTGAAAAACACCATCTGGTGCAATGGATAGTTGCCAGACAGCAGCTTGATCATCATATCGTTGACCGTAATGCAGGTCATCGCGACGGTTATGAAAATAATGCCCAACGTCGGGTCGTTCGTGGCTACGCGGGAGGCGTTGGACATGATGGTGAGTTTTATTGCAAATCAGAGTGTTAAGAAATACGACATAGCGCGCTTGACCCATCACCGGGAATAGTATTTTACCGCCTCTGCCGAATATCTGGTTTTGAACGGCAAAGAGACAATATATTATGACGCACGTTGATACCAAGCTGGACACGCCTATCAACAAGAAAGCCTTACGGCAAAAATACCGCGAGGAACGGGATAAACGCCTGCGGCCGGACGGCAATGATCAGTACCTGCAACTGAAAGGTCGGCTCGCTCACTATTTGGAGGACAGCTTTACTCCCCGCCGGGAACGGGAGCCGAAGACCGATCACGTAACCTTTGCCTTTGTGGGTGGCGGTTTCGGTGGTTTGGTCACGGGCGCACGGCTGGTCGAAGCGGGCATAACGGATGTTCGCATCGTCGAGAAGGGTGGCGATTTTGGCGGCACCTGGTATTGGAACCGTTATCCCGGCGCACAATGCGATACGGCGTCTATGGTCTATATGCCGTTGCTCGAAGAAACCGGTCATATGCCGAGCGAAAAATACGCCCACGCTCCGGAAATTTTGGACCATTGCCAGCGCATTGGGCGGCAATTCGGCCTTTACGACAATTCCCTGTTTCACACAGAGGTGGAGCATATTGAATGGGACGATCGTCAAACTCGATGGGCCATCCGCACAAACCGGGGGGATGTTTTTACCGCCCAGTTTTTGGGTATGGGCACCGGCCCATTGCATGTCCCAAAATTACCCGGACTGGAAGGAATAGGAACCTTTGGGGGACATTCGTTTCATACTTCCCGTTGGGATTATAATTACACGGGTGGTGATTGGTTGGGCGCGCCGATGGATAAGCTGGGCGAAAAACGTGTCGCCATAATTGGAACCGGTGCGACTTCGGTGCAATGTGTGCCGCACCTGGCGCGGGCTTGCAAGGATCTTTACCTCTTTCAACGCACGCCGTCATCCGTCGACGTGCGAGACAATAAACCTATTGATCCAAATTGGTTCGCCGAAATCGCTACGGAAGGCTGGCAGCAACGTTGGCTGGAAAACTTCACGGCCAATCAGGCTGGTGGCGTTGCTGCTGATGATTTAGTGCAAGACGGCTGGACAGATTTGTTCCGTCGGATACATAGGCGCATAAGCAACCTGCCCAAGGGCGAGATCACGCCACAAAATATGCTGGCAGCCTATGAAGACGCAGATTTCGAAAAAATGGAAGAGATTCGTACCAGGGTGGACACTATTGTCGAGGACCACGAAACCGCGCAGAACCTAAAGGCCTGGTACCGACAACTTTGCAAACGCCCCTGCTTTCACGATAGCTATCTTCAGGCCTTTAACGAACCTGGCACCCACCTTATTGATACCAATGGCGAGGGCGTTGAAAAAATAACCAAAAATGGCGTGATGGTGGCTGGCATCGAGTACCCGGTGGACTGCATTATTTATGCTTCGGGTTTCGAGGTAGGCACGGCTTACCAGCGGAGAGCCGGATTTGATCTGATCGGGCGCGACGACTTGAAGCTATCAACACATTGGGATCAGGGCATGCGGACCAAACACGGCATCCATGTGCATGGTTTCCCCAACGCCTTTTTTGTCCAGCCAACTCAGGGTGCAAATTTGATTTCCAATGTGCCGCACAATTTGACCGAAGCCGGGATGACTATCGCGCGGTTGGTCAAATATGCGTTGTCCATGGATTATAAAGAGATTGAGGTTACCCAGGAGGCCGAAGAAGCTTGGGTGAAGCTGATGTTGAGTGGTCGCGTTTCCTTGATTGGCGGCCCGGACTGCACACCGGGTTACTACAACAACGAAGGTCAGACACCGGGACCCCACGCTAACCTAAACGTGGGTTATCCAGCCGGCGCCATGGCCTATTTCAAATACCTCGGTGAATGGCGTTCCAGTGGTGAGTATGACGGTTTAGAATTCAGATAGGTCGCATGGGACCTACCGGCTATCGGCTATACCCAAATGGCCCTCTGCGTGCAACTGGTCCAAAAATGACGTTTCATAAGCCTCTTCTGGCGTAGCTCGAACCTGCGCATCAATGGCGTGGGCGTCTTCGCCCACAAGAATACGCCAACGGTCCTGGCGCACCCCGTCCAGAATTATCTCCGCCGCCTGTTTTGGTGTAGTGGGTGCGTTATCGCGGAATTTTTCGCCACGTTGTTTAATCAAGGCGCGAATTGCGTCGTCCGTTATGTTGTCAACGGGCAATCCCCGCCTGATCATCAAGGCGCGCAGCTTTGCAACCTCTTCCGCCGGCATGTCCATCGGCTCGGGTTTGCCCAGCACTTTACCGGAGTTGATGGCAATATTTGTGCCAATATGTCCCGGCATGACCACCGAGACCTTTACATGCGGTGCATTGAGACGCAGATCCGTGACCAGCGCTTCGGAAAATCCCTTCACGGCGAATTTTGCGGCGCTGTAGGCAGTGTGTGGGAAACCTGGTCCCAGACTGGCCCAGAAGCCATTGATCGAGCTCGTATTGATAAGATGACCTTCTTCCGAGGCTACTAGTAGGGGCACAAAGGCGCGGGCCGTGTAATAAACCCCATACCAACATACGCCAAAAGTGCGCTCCCAATCTTCCCGCTCGTCATTAATGAAGCTGCCGCTACCACCTATACCGGCATTGGCGAAAACCAAATTGATATAATCGGTGCCGTGCGCCTCCAATACCTGGTCGCGAAAATTGTTCACGGCCTCCTCGTCAGACACATCGCATTGGTGGCTGGAAATAGTGACAGCACCGTTTGCCTGCCGGCAAAGATCCTCGGTCTCAGCCATGCTCTGATTTGAAAGGTCACAAATTGCAATATGACAGCCCTCACTGACTAATTGTATTGCAAGGGACCGCCCGATACCTGAACCGCCGCCGCTGATAACTGCACGTTTTCCTAGGAAATCTTGCACATCCGCCTCCAAATTAGTTTGTTGGAGGCAAGTCTGCCCTGTTCCGTCTACCGGCGCAGCAGGAAAGTTTTCCTAGTCACCGATATAACAGATTGGGTATGCCATTTAAGCCATTTTCGTGAAATAGTGTTTTAGAACAAGACGATTTGCGGTGTAGCAATGGAACCTAGATTCCGGTTCTTACCAAGGGAAATACCTCTTCCGCTAGCATTTGCATTTGCTCTAGCACCATATTTTGTGGCATTCCGGGGAACTGCACACCCATCACGAAATGATTGACGCCAAATCGCTTTACTAGATCAAGGATCTGGTCAGCAATTTCTTCTGGAGAGCCGAATAGGAAGCGGTCCCGCACCAACTCATCGAAATCGACGGCGAAATTGTTATCTCCGACCGGCATCACCTTGTCCTGACCCCATTCATGATAGGCGTTGTATTTAGCCTCTAAGTAGGGTTGAGCCTTGCGCATGGCCTCTGCGCGAGAGGAGGAGACAACGACTTCCCGCATCATAGGGAATTCTGCTGGAAATGGTTTACCGCAGGCATCTAGCTCCCGTTTGTAGACTTCCATTTGCTGGGCGATGGTCTCTATACGATTGTGGGGATTGACAAACCAAGCATCGGTCAACCTGGCGGCTCGACGAATAGCAACGTCTGCGTTGGCGCCGGTCCAGATCGGCGGCAGAGGTTTCTGTATGGGTTGGATGGTGCAGCAGGCCTCGATCAATTCGAAATGCGAGGCGGTCATGGAGACTTTTTCCTCGGTCCAGAGGCGGCGGATGGCATCCAGACCTTCTTCCAAGCGCCGCCCGGCCTCTTTCGACGCAGTGCCGAAGGCGCGAAATTCTACATCCCGGTAGCCAACGCCAACACCAAATATGAGGCGGCCCCCGGACATTACGTCGATGTTGGCGAATTGTTCGGCGATGTCTAGAGGTTTGTGTAGGGGTAACAACACTACCCCAGCGATCAGCCGCAGTGAGGGTGCCTCGTCCATAATGCGGGAGAGAAATGGCACCTGCTGAAAATCTGTCAGGGGATGGGTGCTATAGTGGGAGCCCTTCATGATGGAGTCGAACTCCAGCTTTTCCGCTAATCGCACCTGCTCCAGCATTTCTTGCCAGTGCTGGGCAGCATCTCCGCCCACCGGGAATTGCCCCCGGTTCATCAAGCCGAATTGGATCATCATGAGCCTCCTAGTCAAAAATACGGTAAAGCACGGTGCCTCGGGCGACTAGGCGGCCGGTAGCCGCATCCGCCACGACAATATCGTTCCAGAACATTTCATTATCCCGAAATCCTACATCGCCATAGGACACCATATCGCTCTTAGGTGGTGGCCCTGTCTGCACCATGGCAAGGCTGGTTCGTTGTGCCATGAATAATTCCCCCAACACCACTCAATTGACCCCATCCTAGCGCAGATTCTTCTAACGCCGGTTAGTTTTGTTGTTGTTTGCGTACCTGGAAACCGGCACCTTGCATCCAGGATAATTAATGGGAGGAGTATAAAGCTATGGCTTCGAGTGAACTAAATTTACCCCGTATTCCCATGCTGGGGGAAGAAGAGGCCCGCGTTATTGGCAAGGAGGTTGGAGTGCCGTCGACGATGTCCGGCCTCAATGTTTTCCGCATCATGTCGCGGCACCCCACCCTGGCGGGTGTGGTGGCCAAGCAATTAGCAATGCTCCTCTATCGCGGCAATTTGCTGGATGATCGTTTGCGGGAACTAATTATTATGCGCATCGGTTGGCGCACAGGTGCCATGTATGAATGGACCCAGCATTGGCCCGTGGCCTTGAGGGTAGGCCTAACGGAAGATGAAACCCTAGCCGTACGCGATCCAGATAAAGCGACCTGTTTGGGCGCGGCCGAACGGGCGGTCATCACTGCAACGGATGACGTCTTGGATAATGGTTCCATCAGCGAGGAAAGCTGGCAGGCCTGCGCGGAGTATTTGTGCACGAACGAAGAACGCCTTGAACTTGTCGCTGCGATATGCAACTGGAATACGTTCTCAATTCTTTTAAAGAGTTTGAAAATTCCGTTGGAAGACGGCATCGAGGCATGGCCGCCGGACGGAATGCAGTCACCTGCCGCTGATTAATTTTTACTATTTGATTATAAGAGAACCATGATCACACTGGACCTCGAAGACGATGTTTTTGTATTGACTATGAACGCCGGTGAGAACCGTTGGAATACCAATTTTGTCCGGGCCTTTGATGCTCAACTGGATGAAGTGGTGGCTTCGGAAGGCCCAGCTGCATTGGTCACCACTTCCGCCGATGCGAAGTTTTTCTCCAACGGTTTGGATATTGAGTGGCGCGGGGGTGACGGTGACGGTGAGGGCGGGGATAAATCAGTATTTGGCCAAGAATTTATGAAATTGATGGGACGGTTGATCACCTTTCCCGTGCCGACAGTCTGCGCAATTAATGGCCACGGCTTTGGTGCCGGTTTCATGCTGACGCTTTGTCATGATGTGCGCATGATGCGGGCTGATCGTGGATTTCTTTGCGCGAATGAAATTCAATTAGGCTTATCCATCCCGGATGCGGAATTAGCGTTGTTTCGCCATAAAATGTCCGCCAACGCATTTTTCGATACGGTGCAATTGGCGCATCGTTGGACCGGTCCGTCTGCCCAGGCCGCAGGATTTGTGCATGCCGTAGTTTCCGAAGATGATTTGCTTCCCATGGCAAAAATTAGGGCTAAGCAATTGGCACCGTTTGGAACCGATCGGGCACTCTATGCGAATTCCAAGGAACGCATATTTGGTGAAAATCCGTCCATCAACGAAGCGAATGGCCCGGCTCATCAATTGCGTAATGCCTACACAAATTGAATGCTCGTCGTTTCGTAAATCGAAGTATGTCTCGACGGTGTAAAAGGGGGAGATGCAAATGAACGGGATTGACTATATCACACAGATTCTGAAGCTAGAGGGCGTTGAATGGTTGTCCTGCTTTCCTTCAAACCCATTAATTTCTGCAGCCGCCCGCGAAGGTATACGGCCTATAGCCTTCCGCCACGAGAGGGGCGCCGTCATGGCGGCAGATGGGTATAGCCGTATCAGCGACCGGCGCCGTTTCGGCGTGGTTGCTGTACAATCCCAGGCTGGGGCAGAGAATATTATGGGTGGCCTATCCCAAGCATTTGCGGACAATATCCCCATATTGGTCATGCTAGGCGGTAACAGTCTGAACGAGATTTCTGTACGGCCGAATTTCTCCGCCGCTCAGAAATACCAGGGCTGGGCTAAGCAGGTTGAGGCTATCTACACCCCCAATCAGGTAGGTGATGTGATGCGACGGGCCTTTAATGCCTTGCGCAACGGCTCTCCGGGCCCAGTAGTGGTGGAGCTGACGGCGGATGTCTGCTCCCAGGATGTTCCCGAAGCGGCGCAAACCTATAAATCGCCTAAAATGACACGACAGGCTCCGGAATACGTTGATATCGTCGCGGCCGCGAAGGCTTTACTTGCCGCGCAAAGGCCGATGATTTGGGCCGGTGCAGGAGTGTTGTTTTCTGGCGCTACGACGAGTTTGCGGGAGTTGGCGGAACTCATAGCAGCGCCAGTGTTTTGCACCATGCCGGGAAAGTCTGCCTTCGATGAACGCCATCCCCTCGCTTTGGGAGCGGGCAGCGGCGCCACGACCCTCCCTGCTCATCGTTGGTTGTCGGATAGCGACGTTATGCTGGCTCTAGGCACCAGCCTAACCCGCTCGCCATATGGGCAACAAATCCACCCAGGTAAGTTGCTTATCCACAACACAATTAATCACGAAGATATCAATAAGGATGAGGGATCCGATATTGCGTTGATTGGTGACGCGGCCCTTACCATCCAGGCACTGACCGATGAGGTCAAATCGCAAACGGGTGGTAATGGAACTGGTGATCGGAACGCTATCGAGGCCGAAATTGCCGCGATCAAGGCAGAGTGGATGGAAAATTGGGTGCCGTTATTAACCTCAGATGAGGAGCCGTTGAATTACTATCGGGTGATCCATGAGATCAACCAAAACCTGGATCTAGAAAACAGTATTGTCACCCATGACGCTGGCGGGCCAAGGGATTCAATTGTTCCGTTCTACTGTGCCACCACGCCACATAGCTATATCGGCTGGGGCAAAACGACCCATTTGGGTTTTGGCATTCCGCTGATGATTGGCGCGAAAATGGCTGAGCCGGATAAATTCTGTCTAAATTTGATGGGGGACGGTGCCTTTGGTATGTCAGGAACCGACATAGAAACGGCAGCCCGGTCGGGGGTTGCCATCACAACGGTGCTATTGAACAACAGTGCCATGGCGACATATTCCGGTCCCTTGCAAGGTGTCATAGGTCCAGAGGCGCGTGAACGCTATGGTGTTTCCACCATGCACGGGGACTACGCCAAGATTGCCGAAGGCATGGGTGCAGTAGGTATCACCGTAACCAAAGCGGATCGAATGGCACCCGCCCTGCACGATGCACAACGCCTCAATTTAGATGGCAAGACCGTGCTGATCGATGTGCATGCCAACGTCGAAGACCGCCGGTCGAGGTTTTAAATTTCATAAAGCAAGACAGGCGACGATGATATAACGCCCTGTCTTGCCCGCCGCGATCAGTATTAGGAACGGAATAAAAGACACGCGTAAAACGCCCGCTGCCACGGTCAGCGGATCGCCAACGACCGGTAGCCATGAAAACAACAGGGACCAAATTCCGAAGCGTTGAAACCAGGCGCTAGCCCGAGCCTGCCGCTCAGGCGAGAGTGGATACCACTTCCGACCGGTAAAATTTGATAGGTATCGCCCCAACAACCAATTGACTACGGCACCCAAGGTATTGCCCAAAGATGCGGCCGTTATCCCTGGCCACAGCACGGCTGGGTTGTCGGCTACGATGGCCCATAGGGCGACCTCTGATGCAGCCGGCAAAATGGTCGACGCGATGAATGCGTTAAAAAACAGCGCCCAAAGGGAAG